>CAIPLJ010000171.1 GCA_903865885.1 uncultured Actinomycetes bacterium
GATGGTGCTCAAGTGCGCAATATCGCCCGTATGTCGAGCTCCCATTTCGACGATGCAGTACTTCGTCGATTCTGTGCATTGTAAAAGTGAGATTGGAGCTCCTATCTCATTATTGAAATTCCCATGTGGAGCGACGGTTTCTGCTGCAGAAGAAAGAATCGAAGCTAGCAGCTCTTTGGTCGTTGTCTTTCCCTGCGAACCCGTAATACCAATCACGATAAGGTTTAGGAGATTACTTCGGACATGTTGCGCAAGTTTGCCAAGAGCAATGACTACATCTTTCACGAGAATATGAGGCTGATCTACCGCACGTGAAGTCAGAGCAAGTACTGCCCCATTCGCAAATGCATCTGCAACAAAACTATGTCCGTCTACGTGTTCACCTTGCACTGCAAGAAAGAACGAACCTTCAGTAGCTGCTCGTGAATCTATTACGGGGGCTCCAGTGACAACGACATCATCGCCTTGCAGGGTTCCGTTCACAACTGCAGCAATTTCGGAGGCTTTCATTGCAATCATGGAGTTGCCTCGATTGCTTGTGCCAACTGAATTCGGTCATCAAATGGCGTGACTACGCCTTGAATTTCTTGTCCGCTCTCGTGGCCTTTACCAAGTACAAGGACTGTGTCACCTGGTTGGGCCAAGCTCGTTGCATAAGCAATTGCTGCGGATCGATCCTCAATAATTCGAGAAGGCTCGGAAATAGCGAGTTGACCAATCATCTGTTCAAGAATTTTTGATGGTACTTCCGAGCGAGGATTATCACTAGTAAAAACTGCAATATCTGATCCTTGGGCAAGGGCGGATCCCATCAAAGGACGTTTTGAGGCATCGCGATCTCCACCGCAACCAAGCACGGCGATAATTTTACCTGAAGTGAAATCACGAGCAGCTGCTAGAACATTAGCTACTGCATCTGGACTGTGGGCATAATCAACAAGTGCTTTATAACCTTGCCCGAGTGAGACTGATTCGAGTCGCCCAGGTGCTCCAAGCAGATTTGGAGCAACTGCTGCAAGTTCAATCGGATCTATGCCACATTCAGATGCAATTGCAATTGCCATCAAGAGATTATCGAGGTTATACGCTCCAAAAAGTTTAGTTCGTGAATCAATGAGAATTCCACCAGCGCCACGAATACTAAATTCTGCACCGGTGGTGGTTTCTGTAATTTCAACAAAGTGCCATGTTGCACTCTTGTTGATACGAGACAGTGTCGTAACAGGGACGCTGGCAATCGCTGTGAGCTTCCGCCCGTAATCAGAATCTATATTGATAAAAGCTTGTTCAGTGTATTCAGGAGTGAATAGCGCAGCCTTTGCTGCAAAGTAGGAATCCATATCATGATGAAAATCGAGATGATCTTGCGAGAGATTGGTGAAGGCAGAAATTGAGAAGTGTGATCCTCGAACACGTTGCAAGGAGAGTGCATGACTTGACACTTCCATCACTAAGTGGCGCATATGACGCTCACGCATCGCGGCGGCAAGTGCTTGGAGCTCCGTCGCTTCAGGGGTAGTGCGAGCACTAGGAATGACATCTAGCCCAATGCGTGTTTCAACTGTTCCTATCAAACCTGTATCTCTGCCGACTGCTTCAAAGATTTGATAGAGGAGTGTTGAGACGGTGGTCTTTCCATTTGTTCCTGTAATACCAATGCTCTGCATATCCCGCATTGGGTATCGAAATAGTGAGGATGAAATGAGCGCCGCAGCGTTACGAACATCTTTGACTACAAGTGTTGGCAGAACAGTAACTAATGCGGCGCCGGCTGCATCAGTGACAACAGCCACGGCACCACTTTTGTGAGCTTTGTCTGCAAAAGACGCTCCGTGCACATGAGCGCCAGGAATTGCGATGAAGATATCGCCAGGTTCAACTTCTGTATCACGATGCGTTACTCCAGTGAAGGTAATCGATGTATCGCCATCGAAGGATGCGCCAACGAGCTGCGCTGCATCGGCGAGCGAAGCCGTGTAGGTCTCTAGTGGGCGGATCATTGCTTCTTAACGCTCACCTGTGTCGCGCGCGGATGTGTGAGTTCTGCCTGAGTAAGTGCAACAGGAAGAACAGTTGTTCCTGTTGGAGGAACATGTTCTGATTGCAGAACAAATGTCATTACCTTCTTAAAGACTGGTCCGCAGAGAGCTCCACCGAAGTGACCGTTACGCGGTGACTGCAAAGTTACGCTGATGACATATCGTGGTGCATCAGCTGGTGCAAAGCCAATGAATGATGCGGTATAGCCGCTATATCTTCCAGTTGCAGGATCTACTCTCATCGCTGTACCAGTCTTACCTGCAACGCGGTAACCCGGGATTGCAGCACTTGGGGCTGTACCTTCTGCCGAAACAACGCTCTCCATCATTAAACGTAACTTGATTGCAGTTTCTTCACTCACGACGCGAGTGCTAGTGCGCGTTGTGTTTGGCGTGAAATGTCCAGATGAATCACTGGTTCCAGCGATAACAGTTGGTGTTACACGCAGACCATTATTTGCAATTGTCGCAAAGACGCTCGTTGCCTGCATTGAGGTAACTGAATATCCCTGGCCAAAAGCAACAGTGGGCGCAGTTGTTCCAGACCAATTCGCAACTGCAAGTAAAAGTCCTGCTGATTCGCCAGGTAAACCTGAACCTGTCGTCGATCCAATTCCAAATTTTCTTAGGTAGTTATAGAGAGTGTCATTCTGCATAGTTTCGCCAACTTGGATAGTTCCTGTATTACTAGATACAGCGAGAATTCCAGAAGTTGTCAGCTGCTCCGTTGCGTGAGGATTGTGATCGCGGAATGTCGAACCTGCACGCTTTAACATGTAGGGAACGGTAAATACAGTTGTCGGTGTAATTGTCTTCTCTTCAAGCGCTGCAGCCATTGTCATGACCTTGCCTGTTGAACCTGGTTCATAGACATCTTGCACTGATGGGTTACGCATTGATTCGAGAGTTACTGTCTTGGTGTTATTGGGATCAAAGGTTGGAGCAGTTGCGTGAGCGACGATTGCACCAGTCTTTGGATCCATCACGATGACAGTTCCGCTAGTCGCGCCCGAGCTTTTGACAGCGTCTGCAATCGCTTGAGCTGCTACCCACTGCACGTCACGATTGATAGTCAGTCGCACATTTGTGCCGGCCTTTGCAGCAACTATCTCGCGTTGCGAGCCAGGAATTTCTGCTCCGTATCCACTTGCGAAAGAGTATTTTCCATCTATCCCAGTAATTTTTGAATTCATACTTGATTCAAGACCACTTGCTCCGAGTCCATCAGCCCTGACAAAGCCAACAAGTGAGGAGATCAACTTTCCTGATGGGTAGTCACGAATATATGCACGTTCTGGGAAGAAACCGATAATGCGCTGATCAAAGTGCTTATTGTCGAGGACCTTGTTGTAATCGTAAATTGCTTGTGTGAGGCGATCCCAAATTGCTGGAACGCCATTTTTAAGAACCATTGAATATCTACGAGTTCCTGTAATGCTGTTTTGAACATCTGCCACAGGAAGTCCCAAAATAGGAGCTACAAAGTTTGCCACTCGCGCAGGATCGGTAATTTGAGTCTGATCTACAACGATGCTGATTTCAGAGACGCTTCGAGCAAATGCAACACCATTGATATCTGTGATTTCTCCACGTGGTGCTGGGATAACACGAGTTGACTGCATCTCATTAGCAGCTTTTGCCTGGTAGTTACTTGCCTCTATTACTTGCACACGAAAGAGTTGGCAGGCCAAGATAGTGAAAAGTAGAAAAATTCCAATGACAAGGATCTTGATCCGAGACTTCGCAAGTAAGAGGTTACCCATGCGTTACTCCAGAATCTTGAGTAGCTAGGTTGAGAAATACTGGCGTCTCTGATGGACGCATACCCAGGGCTGCTGCAGCTGCCGCAAGTTTTTCTGGAGCTGCATGTGAATCTATTTGACGATTAATTGCATCGCGCTCATCTGCAACGGCCTTTGCTTCTGTCTTGAGACTTGAGAGCGTGAATGCATCTTGTGCAAGAAGAGTGTTGATTCCAAGTAGCACTAGGAATCCAGTAAGGCCAACAACAGTAAGAAATGTTGCAAAGTACTTATGTGTTGCTCGTGCTCCAGGCGTGATCTCGGGGAAGAGCCCTGAAATTACTTCTGCAGTGCGTTCGGATACTGCCTTCTTTGTTGGAGCAACTTTCGTCGCCTTGGTTAGCGGCCGAGTTGCTGAAACTTTACGAGCGATTGCAAGTGCCATTACGCAGCCACCCTTTCAATCGCACGAAGGCGTACTGATGCCGACCGTGGATTTGATTCAAGTTCTTCTGGAGTGGGAGTCTCACTTGAGCGGAAGACAAGTGAGAACTTCGCTGCATATTCGGGCAGTTCTACGGGAAGATTGCGTGGGGATTTCGATGTTGATGCTTCTGCAAAAACTTCTTTCACAATGCGATCTTCAAGAGATTGGAACGACATCACCACAAGGCGACCGCCGACCATCAGAAGTTCAAGAGCTTCTGGTAGCGCCCGAGTGATTGCTCCGAGTTCATCGTTAGCTTCGATGCGAAGTGCTTGGAATGTGCGCTTTGCAGGATTGCCACCAGTGCGACGAGTTGCAGCAGGAATACTGTTCTTTACGAGTGTCGCAAGTTCAGTGGTTGAATTCAGCGGCGCTTTTGCGCGAGCTTTGACAATATTTTCAACGATGCGCGTTGCAAACTTCTCTTCGCCATAGGTGCGCAAAATCTGCACGAGCTTTCCTGGCTCGTAGGTATTTACAATCTCAGAGGCTGTAATTCCACGGCTACGATCCATGCGCATATCAAGTGGTGCATCTATAGAGTATGAGAATCCGCGCTCTGATTCATCGAGTTGGATAGATGAGACTCCAAGGTCAAAGAGGGCGCCATTGATGCGGGTATAGCCAAAGCCTTCTACAACGCTAGAAATTTGATCAAAGACACAATGTGCAGTCTTGATGCGATCTGCAAATGGTGCAAGGCGCGCAGTTGCGCGTTCGAGTGCAATCTGGTCGCGATCAATTCCAATAACAGTAAGGTTTTCAAAGCGTTGTAATAAAGCTTCTGTGTGTCCACCCAGACCAAGAGTGCCGTCAATAACTACAGGATTTTCAGTTGCAAGAATTGCGGGAGCGAGAAGTTCAACGCAACGATCGCGCATTACAGATATATGTTGCATCTTCTCCCCCGTTCTTTGGTCGTGCCTTCTGCAAAAACTTTCGAGCGCTCATCTCTGGTCACCGCCGGCCGACGGATCTTTTTCGATAGCGACGCCGGGGAAGGGGCGCCGCTGCCGGCCTAACATGCTTGGAAAGGTCGGCGGTGGCCACAAATGAGCGCTCTATGTAGTTGTGTTCTGCGGTACTGCCTTTTCCTGCTTATTTAGTTTTAAATGTTTTTTGCTGATGCTTTAAAAAAGTCCCGGAAAAACTTCTTCAGAAACATCAGCAAAACTCTTTTCGCGATCGGCGAGGTATTCATTCCATGCAGCGCTATCCCAAATTTCAACGCGGGTATTTGCGCCAATTACGACGCACTCTTTTTCAAGGCCCGCATATGTGCGAAGACCTTGTGGGATGGTGACGCGACCTTGACGGTCAGGAATTTCATCGTGAGCGCCTGCAAACATCACGCGCTGGTAATCGCGAGCGCTCTTTGCAGTCACAGGTGCTTGGCGCAACGTCTCAGTAATCGTTGCGAATTCAGATGCTGGGAAGACATAGAGGCATCGCTCTTGTCCCTTGGTAATCACAAGGCCAGCTGAGAGATCGTCGCGGAATTTGGCGGGAAGGATGAGGCGGCCTTTCTCATCAAGGCGTGGTTCGTGAGTTCCAAGAAACACTTTCTCTACCGCCTTCCCCAAGGTCGTTGAGCGTGAAAATGCCGCTCAATTCCCCACTTTACACCACTTTCCCCCTTTTTACACCACTCCTACCCATTATTTTCCCTATCTCACCCCACCTCTCCCCACGGTTTTTGGCGATGAAAAAAGCCCCGACCTAAGGTCAGGGCTAGGCGAAGCTGGTCTACTTACTGAAAGTTGCGACGATCCCAACGCTCTTCTAGGCGAGCTGAGAGTGATTTGCGAGCTGCCTTATCACGGTTTCGCCCAGGCATTGGACGGCTTATTGAGCGGATGAGCAGCAGTACGCCAGTAAGGGCGATGACGAAGCCGAGCGCTCCGATCAAGGTTGTCTTGGCGACAAGGCCTGCGAAGATGATTGCGATACCTGCAAAGGTGACGAGTGTGCCGAGGAGTAGGCGCGGACGTGGCGGCGCCATTGTGGCTCCGGCAAGTCGTGACTCTAGGCGTGGGTCATCTGTGGCGAGAGCTTCTTCCATCTCAGCCAGGAGGCGACGTTCACGATCAGATAGAGCCATATAGAGAGAATAGAACAGTTCGCACTTGTGCGCTACTCAGCGTCATCTGAACTCTTTTCAGGCTTAATCAAGCGCCCAGGACGCACGCTAGCCCCGCCAAAACGGGCCTTCGCCTTATCGATTGCAGTATCTGCCTCACGCCAGCCGAATTCGCGGGCGCCGAGTTCGAGTTGTTTAGGCACGTCATCGTGCAAGTTGCCCAATGAAACCCCCACTAAACGAATACGTGCGCCGTCATTGTTGAGAGCAAGATATAACTTCTTCACAATTTCATATGTCTCGTGGGTGCTATCGATTCCAAGTGGCACCGTCTTTGAACGCGTGATTGATGTGAAATCTGCAAATTTAATTTTGATGGTGATGGTCTTTGCGAAGAGATTTGCTTCACGCAACCGAGCAGTTGCTTTCTCGGTCATACGCAGAAATTCACGTAAGAGTTCTTCAGGGCTATCAATGTCGCGTGAGAATGTCTCTTCATTGCCGATACTTTTTTCAGGTTCATTAACTACAACATCGCGGTAATCGCGACCCCATGCAAGCTCATAGAGAGATTCACCGGTTGCATCACCGAGCGCCCTGATCAGTGTGGAGCGCGGAGTATTGGCGATATCGGCAACGGTGTGGAGTCCTAACCGATCTAGAGACTCGGCAGTCTTTGGCCCTACTCCCCAGATTGCGCGTACTGGCAGTGGATGCAGAAATTGAATAATGCGATCAGATTTAATCTCAAGCATTCCATTGGGTTTGCAATGTTGTGATGCAAGTTTTGCGATGAACTTCGATGGCGCTATTCCCACAGAACAGGTAATGC
>CAIPLJ010000172.1 GCA_903865885.1 uncultured Actinomycetes bacterium
AGCGCCGATGCTGTCAGAGGTCGTGGAACTTCTACTTCAGAATCTGGTGTGCCAAGTGATTGCGCAAAATCTTCAAAGAATATTGATGGTGCCTGATCTTCAGCTGTAATTGCAGTGACAAGAAGTGATTCGCGTGCACGTGTTGTGGCAACATGGAATAAACGCGCCTCATCTTCGGCGAGTGATGATGCTGCAATCATGTCGAGAGTTACTTGTGCGAGTTCATCTCCGTGGCGCACACGTTCAACTAAACGTTCTGCACCCAGTAGCGAACTGCGTTGCTTGAGGTTTGGCCATGTACCTTCTTGAACACCGGCGACTGCAACGTAGCGCCATTGACGCCCCTTAGCAGAGTGCACAGTAAGGATTTCAACAACATCGGGGCGAACCCCACGGGCTGTGATGAGGTCGGTAACGATGGTCTCTTTTGCAATTTCAGTAAGGAATGAATCAGGTTTGCTACCCGGAAAGCGTTCGATATGACGCGCTGCAGAATCAAAGAGTTGGATCATGGCATCGAGATCACGATCTGCAGATGCACCGCGTGAACTACCGCGCAGCGCCGCAGCTCGCCATACATCAGATAATTTCTCATTATCGCTCGAGAGTGCGTTATTCCAAATTGCCCACAGTAGATCGTGAATCGTTGCGTTCTTCTTTGCAATAGATGTCTTAGCGGCGGCAAGAAGTGTATGTATACGCAATAGTTCGGATGAATCTTCGATGGCAACATCGCCAGTAAGAATTGCATCGAGAATAAGTTGTGTTCCAGAGCGTTTATCGCTTGCTTCATCGCGGGCAGCCAGCAGAGCAGCACGAGTGCGACGAAGGGATACTGATGTTGCTCCCCCGAATTCAGATGTCAGCAACTTTTCAGCTGTATCAAGATTGAGCGGTTGTGAACCAGTTGCAACTCGTGCAAGAAGTAGAAATGGCGCAATAGCAGCGTTATTGGCTAGCGCCTCAACATCGCCAGCAGTCGGGATGCCCACTTGAGCAAATGCGCGACGAATAGCCGATGCAGTCTGGCCATGAGATCGCACAATGACAGCCATCTGCGAATAAGGAATACCTTGCATCAGATGTGCGCGTTTGAATTGATAAGCGACATATTGCGCCTCTTCAGATTCGGAAAGTAGGCGGGCAGTCTGTGCATCAGGTGAGCCGCGGAAATTAACTGTTAGCTCAATCTTTGTAGCACCTGAGGCGATGTACGAATCAATCACGGCTGCAACGCCTTCGGGATCTGCCCCGCGGAATCGACCCACAGCGCTGGCGCTATCGGCAACGATGATCAAATCACTGCCTGCAAGCAGTGAGAGCAACGCGCGCTGTGCTGGATCACTCTCTTGGAATTCATCGACAATGATTGTTGTAAAACGCTTTCGGAGTTCGGCAAGTAGTTCTGGATTAGATTGCAGATAATTGATTGCAGTGTTGATAAGTTCAGATGGGTCAATACGAACTTTTGCGTCGCCTGCAGAAATTTCTTGCAAGACCATGGAACCCAAATAACGCTTCCAGAAATCTGCAGCCCCTGGCCAATATTTTTCACCTAACTGTTTACCGCGATCTGCCAATTGATCAGGAGTAATTCCGCGCTCGTTGGCGCGCATGATGAGGTCGCGGAGTTCGCGGACAAAACCTTGGGTCTGCAGTGGTTCACCGAGTGATTGCTCAGTCCGACGTAAATCCTGATGCCATTCTTTATATCCATCTGCGATGTCACCTTGGAGTAAATCTGAAATATATGTCTCTTGCTCGGCACCTGATAACAAGACAATCTCGCGGTAGTGATCGCCAGTGCGCATTTTCAGTATGGAGTAAGCAAGTGAGTGAAATGTGCGAGCTAGCGGTTCAAAGGCTGTTTTATCAGAGCGAGTAACAATGGCATCGCGGATTTCAGATGCGCGTTCGCGACCATAGGTAAGAAGCAATATTGAATCAGGAGACTGTCCAGCAGTGATACGAGATAACGCAGCTTCAATGAGAACAGTGGTCTTACCTGTTCCTGTTGCACCTGTGAGAATTAGTGGGGAACCACGATGTGCAATCGCGAGCTTTTGCTCGTCGCTGAGGGAAAGAGAGAACCCCCCAACATCTGCTCGCACGAGGCGAAGAGGCGTTGAAGGGTTCTTACTCACGGTTCTAATTCAACCGTAAGCCACTGACATTAGCTCTGATTGTTCTTCTTTGCGCGTGATGTTGCTCGGGCACGCTCTGCGCCATCGAGAGTCACCTTGCGGATACGAACAACGGCTGGAGTTACTTCTACGCATTCATCTTCACGACAGAATTCGAGAGCGCCTTCCATGTTGAGCTTCTTAGGTGGAATCAACTTTTCAGAATCATCCGTGCCTGATGCACGCATATTTGTAAGTTTCTTTTCACGAACACAGTTGACATCCATATCGTCAGAACGTGAGTTCTCACCGATAACCATGCCTTCGTAGACTTCATCACCGGGTTCAACGAAGATTGAACCGCGCTCTTGAATTCCTGCGAGAGCATATGAAGTAACTGCGCCAATACGATCTGAAACAAGTGAACCTGTTGCACGTGTGCGAAGTTCTCCGTACCAAGGTTCGTATGAATCAAATACGTGGTGAAGCAAACCTGTTCCGCGAGTTTCAGTTAAGAACTCAGTACGGAAACCAATAAGTCCACGTGATGGAACCTTGTAATCAAGACGGATCCAACCGGTTCCGTGATTAACCATCTGTTCCATACGGCCCTTACGAAGCGCCATCAACTGAGTAAGAACACCGAGATATTCTTCGGGTGCATCGATAGTCAGGTGTTCCATTGGTTCGTTGAGTTTTCCATCAATCATCTTGGTAACCACCTGTGGTTTACCAACTGTAAGTTCGAAACTTTCGCGCTTCATGATTTCAACGAGAACAGCTAGCTGAAGTTCTCCACGACCTTGAACTTCCCATGTATCTGGGCGCTCAGTGTTAAGTACGCGAAGTGAAACGTTACCGACGAGCTCTTTATCAAGGCGATCTTTTACTTGGCGCGCAGTAAGCATCTTGCCGCTCTTGCCAGCAAGGGGCGATGTATTGATACCGATTGTCATAGAGATAGATGGCTCATCCACTGTAATAAGTGGAAGTGCGTGTGAATTTTCGAGATCTGCAAGGGTTTCACCTAATGTAATTGTCTCGATACCAGCGACCGCAATAATGTCGCCAGGTCCTGCTTCAAGTGCTGGAACTCGCTCGAGAGCTTCAGTCATAAGAAGTTCTGAAACCTTTACGCGTTCTGTTGTTCCATCCGTTTTAATCCATGAAACTGTCTGGCCCTTCTTGATTACCCCTTCGTGTACGCGGCAGAGTGCAAGGCGTCCAAGGAATGGTGATGAGTCAAGGTTGGTGACGTGTGCTTGCAGTGGTGCACCTTCGTGATAGACAGGTGCTGGAATTGCAGAGAAGATAGTGTCGAATAAAACATCGAGGTTCTCTTCTTCTGGCATTCCGCCATCTGCAGGACGAGTAAGGGATGCGCGACCAGCTTTTGCTGATGCATAGACAACAGGAAATTCGATCTGTTCTTCATTGGCATCGAGATCGAGGAAGAGTGCATACGCTTCATCGACAACTTCTGCGATACGTGAGTCAGAACGGTCTACCTTATTAATAAGGAGAATAACGGGAAGATTTTTCTGTAGCGCTTTACGCAATACGAAACGTGTCTGCGGTAGTGGGCCTTCTGATGCATCGACTAACAAGATGACGCCATCGACCATTTCAAGTCCGCGTTCAACTTCGCCGCCAAAATCTGCGTGGCCTGGTGTATCAATAATGTTGATGACAGTGTCACCGCGACGAACAGATGTGTTCTTCGCAAGAATGGTGATTCCCTTTTCGCGTTCAAGGTCCATCGAATCCATCATGCGGTCTTGGCCTTCTTCTTGCTTCTTATAAGCCGCGAAGGCTCCGGAGTGCCACAACATCGCATCAACGAGAGTTGTTTTACCGTGGTCAACGTGAGCGATGATCGCTACGTTGCGAAGGTTGTCGCGGGTCTTCTTAGGAAGGTCTTTTAGGTGCGCCTGATTAAGTCGTGCTCGGGCTGTATTTAGCGATGAATTATTAGACATTGAATCTGAACTCCACTACGTCTCCGTCTTGCATGATGTATTCCTTGCCTTCCATACGCACTTTGCCCTTTGCTTTCGCATCGACCATCGAGCCTGCTTCTACCAAGTCGGCAAAAGAAACGATTTCAGCTTTAATGAAACCTTTTTGGAAATCTGTGTGAATGACGCCGGCAGCCATGGGTGCGGTGTCGCCTTGATGAATTGTCCAAGCACGTGCCTCTTTTGGACCAGCTGTTAAATATGTTTGAAGACCAAGTGTGTCAAAGCCAACGCGTGCAAGAGTTGCAAGGCCAGGTTCGGTGAAACCAATCTCTTGCAAAAGTTCGAGAGCATCTTCATCGGAAAGTTCAGCGAGTTCTGCTTCAGTCTTTGCATCTAAGAAGATTGCCTCTGCTGGTGCGACCAACGCAGATAACTTAGCTCGAAGATCTTTATCTGCGAGCTCTGCTGCATCGACATTAAATACATAGAGAAATGGCTTTGCAGTAAGCAAATGTAATTCGTGCAGAAGTTCGCGATCAATCTTTGATTGTGACAACGGCTTTCCAGATTGCAGCCACTCGTTAGCTTCTTTGACTGCCTCTAAAATTGGCGCCTTCTCTTTAGCGACGCGGGCTTCTTTCTCAAGACGCGGAATTGCCTTTTCAATTGTCTGTAAATCTGCGAGCGCGAGTTCCATATTGATTGTCTCGATATCACTGGATGGATCAATACGACCATCGACGTGAACAACATCGCCATCGGTGAAGACGCGAATAACCTGACAGATTGCATCGGTCTCGCGGATATTTGCAAGGAACTTATTTCCGAGGCCAGCACCTTCAGATGCACCCTTTACGATGCCTGCGATATCGACGAAGGACAACGCTGCGGGAAGAAGCTTCTCGGAGCCGAAGATTGTGGCGAGCTTGGCTAAGCGCTCATCCGGAACGCCTACGACGCCGACATTGGGCTCGATAGTGGCGAAGGGATAGTTAGCGGCCAAGACATTGTTCTTGGTCAGAGCATTAAAAAGGGTCGACTTTCCGACATTCGGAAGACCGACGATTCCAATTGAGAGGCTCATAAGTAGGACAGCCTACGCGGGATTGTCAGTGCCTCCTGCCACGATTGCCCCATGTCCAGCGCACTCGTGACCTTAATAACTCTGATTATCGGCCTCTTTATTGGATTGGCCATGGGTATCTGGATTTCTCGGATTAAAAGCAGTGGCAATTCAACTGAAAAATTGGCGCAAGAACTCAACGATGTGAAAGTTCTACTCAAAGCATCCGATGATCGCCTCAAGGCTGCTGAAGAAAAATCTCAAGCCGATACAAAGATTGCAACACAGATGGAAGAGATGAAGAAATCTGTCGAAACAATGCGCACCCAAGCACAAGATGCTGCGGTACAACGCGTTGCATCTGAAACACAGTTGGTCAATACCATTGACGAAATGCGTAAAGCATCTACCTCGTTCTTCGATGAGACAAAGAAGATTGCTGGCGCTCTCTCTAATTCACAGACACGTGGAAAATTTGGTGAAGCGCAGTTACAACTTCTCCTTGAAAATGCAGGCTTGCGCGAAGGCCATGAATATCAGGCGCAACGTTCCACCACAGACTCTGATTCATCGGGCATTCCCGACATCACGGTTGCAATGCCTGGTGGCTCCAAGTTATTTATCGACTCTAAATTTCCCTTTGATCGCTTCCTCGAAGCATTTGGAACTGATGTGCAATCCGAGCGCGATGAGCTGCTAACCGCACACACCAAAGATTTGCTCAAACATGTCGATGCACTTGCAAAGCGTGGATATCACAAATCACAGGGCTCGCCAGATTTCGTCGTGCTCTTCCTCCCCTTTGAAACCCTTCTCGCAGAATCACTTCGCATCGATCCAATGTTGCTCGAGAAAGCATTTAAAGTCGGCGTCACGCTTGCGACTCCCACATCCATGATGGCGCTGCTTCGCACCGTCGGCCATATCTTCACTCGCAATCAATTGGCTGAAAAT
>CAIPLJ010000173.1 GCA_903865885.1 uncultured Actinomycetes bacterium
GAATCCATGGATCCAGATCGCGATATCTCGATCTATATCAACTCACCTGGTGGTTCATTTACAGCACTCACTGCTATTTATGACACGATGCAATTTGTTCGCCCAGACATCACAACAATTTGTCTTGGACAAGCAGCATCAGCTGCTGCGATCATCCTTGCGGGTGGCACCAAGGGCAAGCGTTATGGACTTGAACATTCACGAATCCTTATCCACCAACCTTCATCTGAAGGTGGGGGACAGGCATCTGATATCGAAATCCAGGCACGTGAAATCATGCGCATGCGTGGCTTGCTCGAGACAATGCTTGCAAAGCATTCAAATAAAACTGTCGAAGAGATTGAAAAAGATATCGAACGCGACAAGATTCTGACTGCAGTTGAAGCAGTTGAATACGGAATTATCGATAAGGTTATGGCATCACGAAAGGCTAAGCCTGTCGCATAATTAATATTTACTAAAGGGGCGTCGGTCGAGAAATGTTGAAGAAATATTTCGAACCCGGCGCTCTTTTCTCATTCCCCGCTTATCGTGCGCTCCTTATTTCAGGAATCCTTACTGTCATTGCGATGTCAGCATTTCCTATCGCACTTGCAGTCACAGTCCTTGATGCTGGAGGAAGTGCAACAACGCTGGGATTAATCCTTGCAGTGCGAGTGTTATCCGGAGTCTTGCTGGCTCCTGTCGGTGGAGTCTGGTCAGATCGATTGCCTCGCAGAACAATTTTAATTCTCGCCGATGGCTTTCGCGCGATTATGGGCAGCGTTGTTGTTTTCATTGATCCCAAGAACATCTCAATGTGGATCCTGGGTGGCATCGTTGTCTTGATGGGTGTCAGTGATGCATTCGGAGGACCAGCCGCTGGTGCAATCATGCCGAGTATCTTGCCGGATCACTTATTGCCTGCAGGAAATGTTGTGCGTGGAATTGCCCTAAAAGGTTCAACGATTGCAGGTCCTGGTATTGCAGGCATCATCGTGGTTTCACTTGGAACTCATGCAACATATGTCGCAACATCGATCTTCTTCCTCGTAGGTGCGGCGCTACTAGTGCGCATTAATGAAGGCCCCAAGGTGGCATCCGATACCCACCGCACAACTTTTATTGAAGAGATGCGTGAAGGACTTCAGGTTGTTTGGTATTACAAGTGGATTGCAGCGATGATTCTTATGGCATCCGTTCAACTGATGATTGTGATTGGTGTTGAGAATGTTCTCCTACCTGTCATCACCAAACGAGATTTTGGAACCGCTTCAGTCTTTGCGACATCGGCCGCTCTCTTTAGTGCAGGAGGCGCAATCTCTGCTGTGATCTGCATAAAGTCCAAGGTGAAAAATCCTGGATTGGTTTCAGTTGTTGTGTGGGGACTTTTCATACTTGCACCCCTAGTTCTGGCGTTTCCTAATTCACGGACACTTATCTTCGGCGCTTACTTCATTGCAGGATTTTCTGTCGGGCCGTGGGAAGCATTTTGGGCAACACAAGTTCAGCGCGAAGTACCAGCCGAATATCAAGGTCGAGTATTTGCTATTGATTACATGGGATCTCTTGGTTTGATGCCACTAGGAATGGCGCTAGCTGGACCATTGGTA
Source organism: uncultured Actinomycetes bacterium (assembly GCA_903865885.1). Classification (GTDB taxonomy): domain Bacteria; phylum Actinomycetota; class Actinomycetes; order Nanopelagicales; family Nanopelagicaceae; genus Planktophila. The sequence continues at coordinate 1,593 of CAIPLJ010000173.1, forward strand.
AATCTCTTTGGCGAACGAGAGTTACTCATCGGAGTTGCAGCCTTCCACTTATTTATTTGCGCAGTCGTACTCCTGGTTCCTGGAGTGAAAGAGATGAAGTCTTCAAGGCCTCCCTACACACCAAAATCTGTAATTTCTTCTTAGGGCGAACACAGTTGTGCCTGATTCAGCCCTCATAAAGTGGGCTTAAAAACTATTCTTATCCCATGTCCACACGTATCGGCGAGGCTAACGATCTGCTCAAATGTTCTTTCTGCGGAAAGACTCAGAAGCAGGTTAAGAAACTCATTGCTGGCCCTGGCGTCTACATCTGCGACGAGTGCATTGAACTCTGTAACGAGATCATCGTTGAAGAACTCTCTGAAGCAACATCTCTTGGTTTAAGCGAACTCCCTAAGCCACAAGCAATCTTTGAATTCCTTGATCAATATGTCATCGGACAAGATCGCGCAAAGAAGTCACTTTCTGTTGCGGTCTATAACCATTACAAGCGCGTTCAATCTGGCGACTCTCGCAATGAAGATGGAATCGAACTCGCAAAGTCAAACATTCTTCTTCTCGGTCCAACTGGTTGCGGCAAGACCTTGATGGCACAAACACTTGCACGCATGCTCAATGTTCCTTTTGCAATTGCAGATGCAACAGCGCTTACCGAAGCGGGCTATGTTGGTGAAGATGTTGAAAATATTCTTCTCAAGCTTTTGCAGGCTGCAGATTACGATGTGAAGAAAGCAGAAACTGGAATCATCTATATCGATGAGATCGATAAGGTTGCTCGTAAATCTGAGAACCCATCTATTACTCGCGATGTATCTGGCGAAGGTGTTCAGCAAGCTCTTCTTAAGATTTTAGAGGGAACAGTTGCATCAGTTCCACCCCAGGGTGGACGTAAGCATCCACATCAAGAATTTATCCAGATCGATACAACGAATGTGCTCTTTATCGTCGGTGGAGCATTCTCTGGTCTTGAGAAGATCATCGAATCTCGCAGCGGTTCATCAGGCGTTGGATTTGGTGCAGAACTTCAAACTGCTGAAGATAAGAACCGTCGCGATATCTTCGCTGATGTCATGCCAGAAGATTTGCTCAAGTTCGGAATGATCCCTGAATTCATCGGTCGCCTTCCAGTATTAACAAGCGTTGAGAATCTTGATAAGCCTGCCTTGATGCAGATCCTCACCGAACCTAAGAATGCTTTGGTGAAGCAGTACCAGAAGCTCTTTGATCTCGATGATGTAGAACTCGAATTTGCACACGATGCCCTCGAATCCATTGCAGATCTTGCACTCAATCGCGGCACTGGCGCACGTGGACTTCGCGCAATCATGGAGTCTGCACTCCTTGGTGTGATGTACGACGTCCCAAGCCGCGCTGATATTGCAAAGGTAATAATCGAAAAGGCGTGCATCGAAACTCATGCAGCACCAACGTTGATACCTCGCACAGGCGATATTCCTAAGCGAGCATCACGACGCGAGAAGACTTCTGAGGAGAAGAGCGCTTAAAGTTTGAACTAGACTGTGCTCCATGTCCTCCGATAAGCGCGAACTAGCGTCGTCATTTGTTCCTGGCGATATCGAAGGCCCGCTTTATACAAAGTGGATCGATGCGGGTTACTTCACCGCAGATGCCAACTCATCTAAAGAACCATTCACTATTGTTATTCCGCCTCCCAACGTAACCGGCAATCTTCATATCGGTCACGCGCTCGATCAGACTCTGCAAGATTGCCTAACGCGCATGAAGCGTATGCAAGGTTTTGAAGCGCTCTGGCTTCCAGGAATGGACCATGCAGGAATCGCAACCCAGAATGTTGTTGAAAAACAATTAGCAACCCAAGGGTTAAGTCGACACGATTTAGGTCGCGAAGCATTTGTTAAGAAAGTGTGGGAATGGAAAGCTGAATCGGGTGGGCAGATTCTTGGACAGATGAAGCGCCTCGGAGATTCAGTTGACTGGTCTCGCGAAGCATTTACGATGGACGACAACCTTTCGCAAGCAGTACTCACAATCTTTAAGAAGTTATTTGATCAAGGCCTCATCTATCGCGCCGAGCGCATCATCAACTGGTGCCCACGTTGCCTTACTGCTCTTTCAGATATCGAAGTAGAACACCAAGATGATGCAGGCGAATTTGTTCAGGTTCGTTACGGCGATGGCGAACAGAGCATCGTTGTCGCAACCACACGTGCCGAGACAATGATGGGCGATGGCGCAGTTGCTGTGCACCCAGATGATCCTCGCTACAAGCACTTGGTCGGCACTGAAGTACTTCTGCCGCTTGTTAACCGCATGATCCCGATCATTGCCGATGAACTTGTAGATCCCGATTTTGGAACAGGTGCTGTCAAAGTAACTGCAGCCCACGATCCCAACGACTTTGAAATGGCTGTTCGCCACAATATTCCGTTCGTTGTCATCATGAACGAGCACGGCGTCATGGCCGGCACTGGAACAGAATTCGATGGCATGGATCGCTTCGATGCTCGCATTGCAGTAGTTGCAAAGCTGAAAGAGATGGGGCGAATCGTTGCCGAGAAGCGTCCATACATTCACGCAGTTGGACATTGCTC
>CAIPLJ010000174.1 GCA_903865885.1 uncultured Actinomycetes bacterium
ATTCCACTTGTAGTTCGTGCATCTGGCGGGTCAGTGCGTGATGCGCTTTCTGTGCTGGGTCAGCTTCTTGCAGGTGCCGGAAAAGATGGCGTTAGTTATGAAATTGCGATTCAGCTACTTGGCTTCACAGATGGTGCGCTGCTCGATGATGCCATGGATGCAATCTCTGCGCGCGATGGTGCGACGTTGTTTAAGACTGTTGATCGCGTCATTGAATCAGGACACGACCCACGTCGATTCACACAAGATTTGCTTGAACGCTTACGCGACTTGATGATTGTCGATGCACTTGAAGCAACGAATGCAAACAGCATCTTGCGCGAACTTCCTGATGATCAACTCGAACGCATGCGCTTTCAGGCACAGAACATCGGACAAGCTTCGCTTTCACGGGCTGCAGATATTGCAGCTGAAGGCCTAACCCAGATGCGCGGTGCGACAGCGCCACGACTTATTCTCGAACTCATCTGTGGTCGCATCTTGCTTCCCATGGGAGACGCCAGCGAATCAGGACTCCTCGCCCGCATCGAACGCCTTGAGCGAGTTGAAAGCATTGCTCCACAACCACGCGCTGAAGCTCCTGCTGCAAAGGCTCCTGCTGCAAAACCAGCAACAGATCCTGCAGATTACGTAAGTCCAGCAACTGCAGAAGCAAAGCGCGCACCCGCAGCAAAGGTAAGTAACGACGCGGCTCCAGTAACTTCAAATGCAGTGAAGGAAGGTGACGTAGTCGAGGTTGTGAGCGCAGCGAGTAGCTCGACGAGTCAGCCTTCCGAACGGGCAACCTTTGATGTTGCTGGTCTAAGGAGGCTGTGGCCGGATGTTATTGAGAATGTGAAGAAGCGTCGTCGCCTCACGTGGTCGCTACTTTCAGCGAGTGCGCAGATTCTCGGCGTAGACGAAAAGATCATCACGATTGGCATCGTTAACGCTGGTGCGCGAGATTCATTTATTCGAAGTGAATCAGAAGAGATTCTGCGCCAAGCATTTATCGAAGTTGTGGGCCTTGATCGCAGGATTGAATGTACGGTCGATCCAAGTATCGATACGACTTCGACTCCCGAGGCACGTGCAGTGCGCACATCCGAGGCGCCAAGTGATGCCACGCAACTTTCAGGTGCAGCACTTCTTGCAGCCGAACTTGGCGCAACAGTCATTAGCGAAAAGAACCACGACTGATGTCTACGGGAATGTATGAAGGCGCGATTCAAGATCTCATCGATGCTTTAGGTCGCCTGCCTGGAATCGGACCAAAGTCGGCACAGCGCATCGCATTTCATATTCTGCAATCAGATTCTGAAATCGCAGCTAACTTGGTTGAAGCAGTGCGCACAGTAAAAGAGCGCGTGAAGTTCTGCACCCATTGTGGCAACGTCTCTGAAGAGACTGAATGTCGCATCTGTCGCGATCCGCGTCGCGATGGAACAAAGATTTGTGTAGTCGAAGAGAGTAAAGATGTGATTGCAATCGAGCGCACGCGCGAATTCCGCGGCAAGTATCACGTGCTCGGGGGAGCAATCAGTCCTATCGATGGAATTGGTCCTGACCAACTTCGAATTCGCGAACTCATGCAGCGCCTTGCAGATTCAACGATTACTGAAATCATCTTGGCCACAGATCCCAACCTCGAAGGCGAGGCGACAGCCACCTATTTAGCTCGCCTGATTAAGCCGATGGGCATCAACGTCTCGCGCCTTGCATCAGGCCTGCCTGTTGGCGGAGATCTCGAATATGCCGATGAAGTCACGCTCGGACGAGCCTTTGAAGGCCGCACCACCCTTTAGTCTCACTATATGGGCGGTAGCCTGTCTCATATATTAGGATTTTCCGATAATTGGGTAGCGCCATCTTTTCTCGTGCCTCACTATTGAGCCATGGGTCTGATCGTTCAAAAGTTTGGTGGCTCCTCAGTCGCTGATGCCGAAGGCATGAAGCGCGTGGCAGCCCGCATTGTTGCGACCAAAAAGGCGGGCAATCAGGTCGTCGTTGTGGTCAGCGCAATGGGCGATACCACTGATGAATTAATTGAACTCGCAAATGCCGTGACTCCAATTCCTCAGGGACGCGAACTCGACATGTTGCTTACAGCGGGCGAACGTATTTCCATGGCAGTCCTTGCAATGGCAATTAATAATTTAGGTTTTGAAGCGTTGTCATTTACCGGTTCACAAGCTGGAGTTATTACAGATTCAGTTCACGGAAAAGCGCGCATTATCGATGTGACTCCGGGGCGAATCCGCGAAGCAATCGATAGTGGTGCAATTGCAATCGTTGCTGGCTTCCAAGGAATTTCGCAAGATACAAAAGACATCACAACTCTTGGTCGTGGTGGATCCGATACAACTGCAGTCGCGCTCGCAGCTGCGCTAGATGCAGATGTATGCGAAATCTATACAGATGTTGATGGAGTTTTTTCTGCAGATCCACGCGTTGTGCCATCTGCTCGCAAATTAAAGACTGTTACATATGAAGAGATGCTCGAACTTGCAGCAGCCGGTGCAAAAGTTCTCCACCTGCGCTGCGTCGAATATGCGCGCCGATACAACTTACCTATTCACGTACGTTCATCATTTTCACCTAACGAAGGAACATGGGTGGTTGAAAACCATCCTGAAGGAGGCACCATGGAGCAAGCAATCATCTCTGGCGTAGCGCACGATAAGTCAGAGGCAAAGGTCACGATCGTTGGAGTTCCAGACCGTACGGGTATTGCCGCGCGCATCTTCCAAGCAATTGCCGATAACGACATCAACGTCGACATGATTGTGCAGAACGTATCTGCAGCAGCTACAGGCCTTACCGATATTTCATTTACTGTCTCAAAGACTGAAGGACAGAAGGCGACAGATGTTCTCAAGCGCATCCAAGGTGAAGTCGGATTTGCCTCCCTTATCTACGATGACACCATCGGAAAGCTCTCATTGGTTGGTGCAGGAATGCGTTCACACCCTGGTGTGACAGCTACATTCTTTGCTTCCATGGCTGATGCCGGAGTCAATATTGAAATGATTTCTACCTCAGAAATTCG
>CAIPLJ010000175.1 GCA_903865885.1 uncultured Actinomycetes bacterium
ACTTATTTTTCTTTGCGGGGGAATAACAGGGTAAAAGTCGCGCCTGCACCAAGCTTTGAAGTCACAGATGCGCTGCCACCGTGTGCACGCATGACGGCATCGACGATAGATAAACCAAGGCCACTTCCATCTGCGCCAGTGCGAACGCGTGATGCATCTGCGCGGTAGAAGCGTTCGAAGATCTTCTTCTGATCTTCCTCACTTAAGCCCGGACCTTTATCTGCAACGGAAATTTCTACTCCAGCATCTGTAGAGCGAACCGAAACAGAGATAGGAGTTCCTGCTGGCGTATGTGCGCGAGCGTTGGCAAGTAAGTTTGCGACTACTTGGTGGATACGTACTTCATCGCCGAGAGTGAAGATTTCATCATCGCTTGAATGTAATTCGACAGGATGGTTAGGCCCTGCAGCTCGTGCTGAAATAACTGCATCTTCAACCACGGTATTGATATCGACCGGCTTTGAATCCATTTCGCGCGCTTGATCAAGGCGAGCAAGTAATAAGAGATCTTCAACGAGTGAACCCATGCGCTTTGATTCATTTTCAATACGACCGATAAGTTCAGATGTTTCCTTCTCACCGGTCACAGCACCTTGTCGGTGAAGTTCCGAGAAGCCGCGGATTGCGGTGATAGGTGTGCGTAGTTCATGCGATGCATCGGCTACGAAGCGGCGCAACTTATTTTCGCTCTGAGTCTGCACTGCAAAAGATTTTTCAATACGCGAAAGCATTGTGTTAAGTGATGTCACGAGTCGGCCGACCTCAGTCTTTGGATCCACAACTGGCATACGTGCAGATAAGTTTCCAGATGCAATCTCTTCAGCGGTGACTTCAGCATCTTCTAAAGGTCGCAATCCCACCTTGATGACAGCGCGCGCAGCTAGTGCGATAAGGAGTAGAAGAATTAATCCGATAAAAGAGAAGAGAAAACCTAAGCGGCCACTTGTTCTATCGAGATCGGCAAGTGATTGCGCGGCAATTACGGTGCCGCCATTATTTGGAATTGCGCGTGCAACAACACGAAAATCTGAACCAGGTGCGTCGATAGTAAATGGCTTATCACCATGTGCTGCAACTTCCTCAGGGAGAAGTCCCGTTAGATATCTTGTGACAGAGGCTGAATTAAGGTCTCCGCCCAGCCCACCTACAACATTGCCACGTGGATCTAAAAGCGTGACAGAGCTTGATGTTGGGATGCGAGAGAGTGGAGCAGGATTAACCGCTGGAGCTGCCAGCTGTTCATCATCGCCACCACCTGAACTAACTTCAGAAGTCTCGTGAGCGATTCCAGCCCGTTCGATACGAGGAAGAGTTCCTTCAGCGATAGCAGTGATCTGCTTATCAATTTCAGAGGTGAGATACCCCTTGAGAAGTGATTGGGTAAGAAGACTTGCAGCGAAGTAGCCAAGTGCAGTTAAAAGAACAATGCCGAGTGTGAGTCGACTTCGCAGACTCCAATTGCGAAATGGCGATTGCATAAATACTTACTTTACTGCAGGCAATCTGAGGCGATATCCAACACCACGCACTGTATGAATTAAAGCTGGTTCGTAGATATCAATCTTCTTGCGAAGATAAGAGATATACGTTTCAACGATTCCTGCATCGCCTCCAAAGTCGTAATCCCAGACATGATCCAAGATCTGCGCCTTCGACACAACGCGATCGGCGTTAATGAGGAGATAACGCAAGAGTGTAAATTCTGTAGGGGAGAGTTCAATCAGAGTTCCTGCGCGGCGAACTTCGTGAGTCGCTTCATCGAGTTCGAGATCTGCAAAGCGAATCTTTTCATCATCCATCGTCTGTTCAACAACACCGATACGGCGCAGTAGTGCACGCAAACGTGCGACAAGCTCTTCAAGACTAAATGGTTTAGTCATGTAATCATCGCCACCGATTGTGAGACCTTGCACTTTATCTTTCATCTCATCTTTTGCAGATAAGAAGAGAACTCCGACTTCGATTCCTTCATTGCGAATCTG
>CAIPLJ010000176.1 GCA_903865885.1 uncultured Actinomycetes bacterium
ATCACTATGGCGAGAACGAGAAGGAAATTTCGCTTCTGCGCACCAGACATCGGCTTTAACTCTTCGCCATCTTTGACCCAGTCTGGTGCTTCAAATTCCTTCTCAACCATTGTGGGCAGCTCTTTCGGCAGCAATCTCTGCATCAATTTCTACAGATTTTCGCTCTTCAGATTTAATCCAGTGATAGACGGCGAATGACATCCAGATACTGTCGATGATCATTGCCCCAGACCACATTAACGAACCACCACGTCGTTGATCATCGAGGGAATACATGTCGTTGTAGAGAGATCCGCGACTGACATAGATAAAAAATCCAGTGAGAGTTTCGGGAACCATCATCAGAAAGAGTGAGATGACGGCAATTGCAGGTGTAATTCTCCGATTTATCAATTTGCGATCGAGGAGGTTGTAGTAGAAGAGGTAGGGCAACGCTATGTAGAGCGGTACTTCTAGATATTTATGTGCCCAGGGATGTTCCATAATAAATAGGTGAGGACCAGGAAGGTGCACGCCAATCATGAGCGCGGCATAACTCACCCAACTAAAGATGGGGTGGGTCAGCGCATGAAAGATTTCTCCAGATGGATGAAAGTTTGATGGTGTTCCAAGAACTAGGAGGGGACCAGTCAGCATCATCATCGTAATGTGTTGAACCATGTGGAGTGAGAAGTAATCTATTGCTCGTGCACCAATTGGAGTATTAACAACTGCGAGAATCGAGAACAGCCCAGAAAAGAAGAAGATTTTTTGGCGTGCTGTTGATGCGCCATATTTGAGAAAGAGAAAACCCAGAAGTAGCACTGGAATCATGATCTCGGGGGCTAGCTGCCACGAGCCGAGCACTCCTATGTCGTGGTGATGCATCTCCATAGCCCACGAGGCTAGCCCTCATTTGCATCCAGAGGTACGCATTAACTGAGAAAAAAACCGTGAAAAAGAACCCTTGAATACCCTTTAGTAATTGTCGAATTAGGCGTATTCTGCTCAAATCCTATTCATACCCAATATGAGTGCTAGCAGTTTGGACTCAACGAAGAGTGAGGACTTGAATGAATAAGCGAATATTCGCTGCGCTGGCGACAGTCGTACTCGGTTTCGGTGTTATCGCCGGAATCGGAACGTATGTTGTTGCGGCCAAAAATGATCCAGGAGTAATCGTTGCCCAGAAAGCCGATTCCTATACAGCTCCCGATGGAACTGTATATCCGCAAGTAAAACTCTCACTTAATGTTTACCCCAATAGCCAGTTCGGTGGCCAACATGGCGCTGGTGGCGGTGCGCATCCTGACTACGTCAGCTACAGCGCGGGTGGACCAAACGGGGAAGTCATTTCAGGCGCGGGATCAGGATCAAACTTCGAAGTCCCTGCGCACACTGCAGTAACAATCACTATTTATCAGTATGACTCTGGTGAAAGTATTACCAACGACTTCTTTGCACATGTGCATGGAACGGTCGATGGCAAGGCAACTTTTGTTCAGCGATGGGACACAAAAGCGAAGGCAAATGCTGTTGCAGAACAACAGATCACAGATATTCCTAAAGATGTTGTAGGTCATACATTTACTCTCCATGGACTCTCTGATGCCAAGTCTCAACTCTTCGTCAGTGTTCCACTAATGATGTCGAAGGATGAAGAAGTAAGCGCCGCAGAGGAAGCAGGCGGTTACACACAATTCCCAACAAAGACAACATTCACATTTATCACTGGCGATGCTGGTGAATATGTATGGAACTGCGAGTTCCCATGTGGTGACGGAACCATTGCCCGATTCGGTGCAGCGATGTCAACCATGAGCTACATGTCCGGACATTTCACAGTGAGGGCATAAATAAATGGCAACTACTACTCGATACTTCGCAGGTCCTTGGTGGAAACGTCAAGACTTTAGGCGCACAGGAATTCTCTGGGTAATCCTTACGCCAATCATTGGTTACTTCTGCTCTGAAATCCAAGTGGGCGCTATGGGCGCACCAGCGTCAGAGGTTATGGCAACGACCGAACACTTGATGCGCGTCTTTACCTGGGCAGCTTCACCGGTTGCAGCATTTGTTGCTGCAATGGCGATTGTCTCTCTTCTTGGTAAGCGTCATCACGGAAATACACCTCCACCTGATTCCGAAGATGTTATTGAAACATCACCACGTTCCATTGCTGTGTGGATGGTCAGTTCTGCGCTCTTGTGCCTCTTCGCACTTGTTGTGGGAATGGTCGCTCTACAAAAAGATAATGCAGCACTTCTAGATCCAAAAGCAATTCAGGTCAACGTCACTGGTCAACAGTGGGTGTGGAACTTTGATTACCCAGGAGACGGCGGAGTGCGATCACAAGTACTCCATCTTCCGGTCGACCAACCAGTTGTCTTCCATGTGACAAGTAAAGATGTGAAGCACTCGTTCTGGATTGTGCAAATGGGTATCAAGATTGATGCGAACCCTGGCGAGAGCACCGAAACTTCCGTAACTCCAAACAAGATCGGCACCTTCGATATTCGATGCGCTGAACTTTGTGGCTTGCTGCATGCATATATGCAGAACAAAGTTATTGTGCAGAGCAAAGAAGATTATGCGGCCTGGCTTGCTAGCCAACCGAATTCAACTGCAAATACATGGACTGAACCAGGAGCTGCTGCCTAATGACTACAACAATGACACATACGGCACCAACATCAGGACACACACCTAAGGTTGGAATCATTAGACATCTCAATGTCTTTACAGCCTTTGCACTCGGAATAATTACTGCGTTTGTTGTCTGGAGATTGGCCTTGGCCTATCTACCCGAAAATGCAGAGACTGCGGTGATGGCAACACGCGAAGATAAAATTGCGTTGCTCTCCATGGTCGGTTGGTTTGTTGGATTTATGACCGGTATTGGCGCACTTGTTGCACCATTCCGCTGGGTTATGGGCAAGGACTTATCTCACGACGAGAACATGTTCCTTGCTGGCAAAGATATGGGCGCAAAGCGTTACTTCCGATACACAACAGATCACAAAGTAGTTGGTATTCAATACCTCGTAATTACGATGGCGATCTTTGGTATCGGTGGAATCCTTGCAATGCTCATTCGTGCAAACCTTGGAACTCCTGGTGGTGCACTTATCCATCCGCAGGCCTATAACTCGATTGTTGGTACTCACGGAATCGTGATGATTGTCGGAACCATCATTATGGTTACGGGACCTTTCGGTAACTACATCATGCCAATCATGATTGGTGCTCGAGATATGGCTTTCCCACGACTTAATGCACTGAGCTTCTGGCTCATCGTTGCCGCTGCAATTCCATTGATCTGGGGACAATTCCTCGGTGGAATTTCAACCGGATGGTCTGCATATAACCCGCTTGCAGGACAAGCACCGCTTGGCATGGATGGCTACATCATGTTCATCTGTATCTTCGCTCTTTCAACAATGGTTGCCGGTGCAAATATCACGACAACTGTTGTGCGTATGCGCGCTAAGGGAATGACATGGAATCGCACACCAATCTTTATCTATGGTGTTGTGGCATCTGTGGCTCTTGCACTACCTGCATTCCCAGTCTTCTTCCTTTCGCAAATTTTGTCGGCGATGGATCGCGCGCTCGGAACATCTTTCTACGACACAGCAAATGGTGGAAGCGGTTGGCTCTATGAAAACCTCTTCTGGATCATGGGCCACCCTGAGGTATATGTAATCCTTATTCCTGCAGTTGCAGCGTTAATGGAGATGGCGCCAGTGTTTACTCGCTCGCCACTATTTAGCTTCAATATCGCAGTAATGGGTATTGCAGGAATTTCCGGTCTCTCAGTACTCGTGTGGGCACACCATATGTATATCTCTGGTTGGGCTCCACTACTGAATGCGCCATTTATGTTGACAACGGAGTTGATTTCAATTCCGACGGGCATGCTCTTCCTCGTTCTCATTGGAACTCTGTGGCGAGGGCGTTTGTGGATCACAGTTCCAACAATGTCGATCTTCGCACTCCTCTGGAACTTTATGATCGGCGGAATCACAGGAATTTATCTTTCTGATGTTCCAGCTGATGCTTTCCTTCACGGTTCAATGTTTGTGACTGCTCACTTCCACTACACCTTGATGGGCGCAGGCCTTACAGGCGCAATCGCATCGCTTGTGTACTGGTTCCCTAAGATGACCGGAAAAATGCTGGATGAAAAACTTTCGTGGATCTCATTCTGGTTGGTACAGATTGGATTTAACGTGGCTTTCATGGGCATGTTCTTCGTTGGTCTTCAAGGTCAACCACGTCGCGTTGAGGCCTATGCAGCAATCTTTAGCAAGGGAAATCTGATTACCTCAATCGGAGCAGCAGCAATCATGACGGGCATGCTCGTTCTCCTTTCTGCAGTTATCGGATCATGGCGCAGCGGCGTTAAGGCGCCAATGAATCCATGGCAAGCAAAGTCACTC
>CAIPLJ010000177.1 GCA_903865885.1 uncultured Actinomycetes bacterium
GCGCGAGTGAAATTCCACCCCAATGCCCACTCGGCATCGCATATCCATTGAGGAACTTTGGATAACGGGACTTATTATCGACGCCAAATGCACGGGCAATGAGAGGAGCCAAGAAGGCAACTGCAATAAAGAAGATAGATGCGATTCCAGCGAATACACCAACCTTGGTCCGCTTAAATCGTCCCCATGCAATTTGCTTCGGGGTGCGCTGAACAATCTCTTGTGACTCTTCTTCGAGTACAGCCGTAGTCAATTACTGATCCCCTTGCATGAATTCCAGTTGAACATATCTATTCGAGTACTGGAGAGTAATCCCACAGTGCGGAAAAAGAAACCCCAAATGTCCCATATCACCCTTTTTTGAGCGCAACGTTACCGACTCGTTATACCCGAGGTCATTCTCTTCATCGCGAGGAAGATTGGAATTGACAGGAAGCAGCCAAGGAACATCGTCACAACCCAGGCCGTTCCCAGATTAGCTCCCAACATGATTCCGGTGATTGCTGGCCCTAAAACTCCAGATACTGACCATTGCAAACTCATCCATGCATTAGCGCGACCACGGATATGTTCGGGAGCCAATTCATTTGCAAGAGTGGGAATTGTTGGTGCTTGCACCATCTCGCCGAAGGCAAAGATCAATTGGCTAAAACATATTGCAATACCTGATGCAACCATTGGCAAGTAAGGGGCAATCCCCACAAAGAGCCATGACGCTGCCCAGATGATTCCAATAGAAATCAGAGCTGTGTATTTTGAATACTTATCAAGGATTCGCATCACAAGGGGTTGAAAAATAACGATAGAAATAGTGTTGACGCCAAAGATAATGCCGAGCCATTTAGGACTCAGGCCCAGAAACTGCGTTGCAAAAACAGGTACTCCCGCTTGAATAGTTCCGTATCCAAATGTGAAGAGAATTGTTCCAGCGATGCCAAGCAAGATCAGGGGTTTGATCTCAAAGAGATCTCGGTAGGTGCCTTGTTTAGGTTCATCGGCGGTAGGTGTATACCGATTAACATGTTCGCCGCGCAAAGTGAGCACAATGAGTAGATAGAGCAAGAAAGTGGATGCATCGACCCAGTACATAATCTGAAAGGAAAGTAGATCGCCCTTTTGAATAATCAGCGACGAGATAAGTCCACCAAGACCAAGGCCCAAGTTGAGCAACATAAAGTTAAATCCAAATATTTTCGAACGATCTTGAACTGGCGTTACTCGAGTCAAGATAACGCTCTGGCTGGGCCAGATTGCCTGTCCTGCAATATTGATAAAGGTCAGTGCAACGATGGCTTGAAAATGTGTATGCACTTGGGATAACGAGAGCGATGATGCCGAATTAAGAATGAGACCACCAATCATCACCTTTTTAGGGCCAATGCGATCTACAAGTGCTCCCATCGGAGTGCTTGCCACAATGCTGACAATTGATGCATATGCAAGAAGCAATCCGCCGAAGGTATTGGTAAAGCCGCGCATATCGTGGAGATAGACCAACAATAGCGACAGGGTCATTCCGCCACCGATTGCATTCAGACTTATGCCCATCACAATCTTGCGTGACTGCGGATTGAGCAGCACGGTAAATTCCTTAAAGAGCATTTACTTCAATAAGTCCGCTGCTTGTTTCAAGATTTCTGAACGGTACTTAATCCCAAGCGAGATATGGCCCTCGCCGGCTTTAAAAGTTAACTTCGCAGTAGGAATATGTTTTTCGAGCCAATATGAATGTGCATGTGGAACCATAAAGTCATCATCACCTTGCCATAGGAAAACCGGCTTGGTTATCGCTGCAAGATCAAATCCCCATGGTTTTACGAAGACGAGATCATCATCAATCCATCCATCGAAACTGACAGCAAGTGCGCTGCGCGTTGATGCAGCCATTTGATCTGCACCACCTGCTTTGAGAGCGGCCTTATCTGCATCTCCTAAGAGTCCACCGAATGCTTCGATAATCTCGCTGCCAGAAACATTCTTAAATGCACCAGCATTTAAGTTCATCCACTCTTCAATGGAGGCTTCACCTTTCAGCGCTGCACCAAATTCATCGTGGTTTTCTGGACCCATACCTTCGAGGAAATCTAAATCATCGACGCCAAATGCACCCACGCCAGCAAGAGAAATGGCCCCAACGTTGCGTGGTTCGCAGGTAGTCGCAAGTGAGTGTGGTCCCCCACCTGATTGCCCGATAGATACAAACTTTGAAATATTTTTTGAATCAAGAATCTGGCCAATATCGTTATTGATGCTGATGACGCTGCGACCTGGATGGCGATCACTGGTGCCATAGCCTGCACGTGAATATGCAATCGCGCGAATTCCTGCAGCAGCTGCTGCTTCTAGCCAATCGCCCCACGTGCTTGCGTGGTCAGGTGTTCCGTGGTGAAAGATGATTGCGGATTCAGAGTTGATTCCATTATCAAGAATTTCGAGTTCGCGACCATCTTTGAGTTTAAATTGAGGCATTTGCTCAGTCTATTACTCTGACACAATATGCAACATGGTTTCGGCAGCTACAGGAAATGGCTTCTCCTATGAGATTACCCATGCCGCAGAAACGGGATTAGCTCGCGCCGGAGTCATTTCAACTCCCCATGGTCAGATCCAAACGCCAGCATTCATTCCTGTCGGAACTAAGGCAAATGTGAAGACTGTTCTGCCTGAAGCGATGGAAGAACTTGGAGCGCAAGCGCTCTTAGCAAATGCTTACCACCTCTATTTACAGCCTGGTCCGAGCGTTCTCGATGAAGCTGGCGGTCTTGGCGCATTTATGAATTGGGAAAAGCCAACCTTTACCGATAGCGGTGGATTTCAAGTGCTATCACTCGGAGTTGGATTTAAAAAAGTTCTTGCCATGGACGCTCAAACATTCCGCTCAGATCAAGTGATTGCAAAGAATAAAGAGCGTCTGGCACATGTCGATGATGAAGGAGTCACATTTAAGAGCCATCTCGATGGTTCGATGCATCGATTCACCTCTGAAATTTCAATGCAGATTCAGCACCAATTGGGCGCTGACATCATGTTTGCATTCGATGAATGCACAACCTTGCATAACACCCGTCCCTATCAAGAGTTAGCGCTATCGCGCACTTATGACTGGGCAATTCGTTGCTTGGATGAACATAAGAAGTTGACTGATTCACGAGTTGGAAAGCCCTACCAAGC
>CAIPLJ010000178.1 GCA_903865885.1 uncultured Actinomycetes bacterium
AGCCCCTGTTGGGCAAATGCAATCGCTGTGGCTTCAACGGCTCCGACCCAGATAGGAAGGAAACGGGTTCCCTCTAACTCTTTGAGTAAGACGATCGGTTGGTTAGACGGCATCTCAATACGAACGCCGACAACTTCTACCTGGACCAACATTGAATGCGCTAAAGGATTCTATTAACGAGGTCGATTGAGTCCGCCGCGGACGAGTGCTGCATGAAGACGAACCGAGAGAGATGCAATCTCTTTCTGAACCTCTTCTGCTCGGGCCTTGGCTTCGGAACTCTTCTGGCGCGTAAATGGCGTGATGACCTGTTCGATCAAACCGATCTCACGATCTGCCGCTGATTTAAATGAGCGAAGGTGGCGTGGTTCGATTCCGAAACCTGCCATCTCGGCAACTGCCTTGGCAACTGATAGCGAATCGCTGTCATAGTGACGACCGCGGATTGTTATAAGTCCAAATGATTCAAGCTCTACAAGTTGGGTATCGTCGAGGCCAGATGCCTTCAGGAGCTCATCGCGCGATAGGCGCATCTCGGATTGTTCTGCAAATGCTGCCGGTGCAAACTCGCCATCGATTGTTGCAAGGCCAAGTGTTGGCCTAGGCGATGCAACTCCACCTTGTGATGCTGGCTGAAGTCCGCGATCGAGTGCATCGAGGTTCTCTTTAATGACCTTGAGTGGGAGGTACTGATCACGCTGGGCCAGTAACACGTAGCGCAGGCGCTCTAAATCTGTAGTTGTGAACTTACGATAACCCGACGGGGTGCGCTGAGGTTCAATGAGTCCTTCAGATTCGAGGAAACGAATCTTTGAAATAGTTATATCTGCAAAATCTCCACGCAATTTGGTGAGTACTTCACCAATACTTAAATAGGCTCTTGCTGGAACGCTCAATTCACTTCTCCCCTACTGTCTGGCTGCTGATAAAGAGCAGATGAAATTTACCAATTTGAATCTCGTCACCTGACGATAAAACTTTCTCTGCAACAGATTGGTTATTGACGTAGGAACCATTGAGGCTTCCTGCATCTTTAAAGGTGAAGCTGTTGCCGGTCTTCATGATTGAGGCATGTTTACGTGAAACAGTGACATCGTCGAGAAAGATTGCACTCTCAGTTGCGCGACCAATTGTTGCGCCTTCAGACGTTACTAAGAATCGTGCACCCTTTTGAGGACCACGATGGATAAAGATCATTGAAGAATTTCCATCGCCTGAAAGCGCGCTTTCAATGACTGCACGTTCTTCTGGAGATGCTTGCTCGATGAGGTCTTGGATCAGATCGGCTGGGGAATTGCCTACAACTGAACGCAGACCGAGGTGCAGAGTGCTGGTGAGTTCGCGATCTGAATCTGGCTTTGCCATTTCGCTCCCCCTTGCACTATCTGAATCCCTCGACTTTGGACGTCAACTTAAGGGTGACACTAGAGAGAAAGAAAAGATAAATCAAGCCGGCAATTACGCTGTAATCGCTCCATATTCGGCGGCAGAGAGCAGTCCAGATGGCGTTGATGGCACTGCAATCTCAATGAGCCAACCTGCACCGTAAGGATCAGAGTTAATGAGCTCTGGCGCATTGACCAACTCTTCATTTACTGCGACAACCTTGCCTGTAACAGGTGCGAAGATTTCAGAGACGCTCTTTGTTGATTCAACTTCACCGCAGACCTTATCGGCTGTAACGCTCTCGCCAATTTTAGGCATCTGTACATACACGATGTCGCCGAGTGCGCCTTGGGCGTAATCAGTAATCCCCATGCGGATGTGTAAGTCAGTGGATGTGGATGCAACCCATTCATGTTCCTTGGTGTACTGCAACTCTGCTGGAATATGTGACATGGTCTGCTCCTGCTACCCCTCGATGATGTGTGAACGAACTGTAATGGTCGCAAGCGCCGTACGGAAATACCCGATAGCAGTCCCGACATAGAGCGTCACTCCCCAGACGGCGAAGGCCCATCCGAGGATAAATGCCGCAGTTCCAAACCAACTGTCGCTGAGTGCGAGTAGAAGAAATGGGAATGCATAGAGGAGATTGAAGGTGGCAGCTTTGCCGAGATAGGTAACCGTTAGTGGCGGATAGCCCTTGACCTGAAGAACGAGAGCAACGATTGCCATGAAGATATCTCGTGCGAGAAGGATTGCAATCAACCACAATGGAATCGCATGACGGATGTAGAGAACAATGAGAACTGCAACGATATAGAGTCGATCAATTGTCGGATCTGCAATCTCGCCAAATCGTG
>CAIPLJ010000179.1 GCA_903865885.1 uncultured Actinomycetes bacterium
ACAACTTCTAAACCTTGCAGAACCGTGAGGTGAACGGTTTCTCCAAGTTTATGAACAAGACCATGCAACTCACCCCGAGCTGCGGTAACTAGTTGTGCTTCAAATGTGTAACGTGCGATTGCATAGAGGCGAGGACCAACTATCACCCCTGCACCTTGACGTAATAACAATCCGTTATCTAGCAACCGCGATATCGCTCGAGAAACTTGGCTCTTTTCGCGTTTAGTTGCCAGCGCTAAGTCGCCATTGCGCTGGGGAATGGGCGATGCCGCAGCAACGGCCTCGATAATTTCGAGATCGCGCTCTAATCCGTTATTACGAACCGGCGTATTAGGCATGTTGCAGACAGTACAACTCTTGGTGCGCCTATTGCAACACCTATGCGCCTTGGAGCAATATGGCGCTCATGAATCGCTTGGAAGACATTGTCGTGCCGCTAACGCCGCCGAACCTCTTTCAATTTATCAATATTCAACATGAAAAAATATTGCGAGCTGTACTTGCTCAGATCGAACTTGTCTTACTTGTTATGGCGATCGTTTCACTCACTGCAATCGTCACAGGGCTTGTTGTCTGGAAATCAACGGCAGCATCTGAAGCAGTAACTGGTTTCTGGTCAATTGTCTTCACTATTCCTTCCCTTGCAATGTTTATCTTCTTTATCGGTCCATTTGGACTTGGTTGGTTGCCGGCTGTGATTGCACTTGTTCTTTATGGACAGTTGCCAGTCGTTCGCAACACGATCGTGGGGCTTCGTTCAGTCGAGCCAGCCGTTATGGAATCTGCTGCAGCGATGGGAATGAAGCCGCTTACAGTTCTGCGCAAAATTCAATTTCCACTTGCATGGCCAGTCATTGTTGTCGGAATTCGAGTATCTGCGATGTTGATCTTTGGAATTTCAGCAATCGCCGCATATGTAGGCGGCCCCGGACTTGGAGATTACCTCTTTAGCGGGCTTGCAAATCTCGGATCATTTAACTCAATGAATCAAACTCTTGTCGGGGCATTCGGAATCACAATTCTTGCACTCGTCTTTGATGGTCTATTTGTCATAGTTCGTCGCGTAACAACACCTAGGGGGCTCCGTGTCTAATACAACTCATGGACAAGAAATTCGTCTTGAGAAACTCACTAAGCGATATCCAAATACTTCAAAGGATGCAGTCTCCGAGTTCGACCTCGTAATTCCAGCTGGTGAATGCGTGGTTTTTGTGGGGCCTTCTGGCTGCGGTAAAACCACCACAATGAAGATGATTAACCGCATTATCGAACCTACATCTGGCCGCATCGTCATTGGTGGGCAAGATGTCACAAAGACTCCAGCTCACGAACTTCGTCGCAATATCGGTTACGTCATTCAGCAAATCGGACTCTTCCCACATATGACCATCGCAGACAATGTTGCGACAGTTCCTCAACTTCTTGGGTGGGAGAAATCGAAGACTCGTGCTCGTGTTAATGAACTCCTCGAACTCGTCGGCCTTGATCCATCTGAATACGGAACTCGTTATCCCAAGCAGCTCTCTGGTGGACAGCAGCAGCGTGTGGGCGTAGCACGCGCTCTCGCGGCCGATCCTGCAGTACTTCTGATGGATGAACCATTTGGTGCAACCGATCCAATTACACGCGTACGTCTTCAGAAAGAATTTCGCGCGCTCCAGCGCGAACTTAAGAAGACCGTTGTCTTCGTAACGCACGACTTTGAAGAAGCGCTACTTCTAGGTGACCGAATCGCAGTTCTCTCTGATCAATCTAAAGTTGAACAATATGGAACCCCACTTGAGATCCTCTCAGCACCAGCTACAAAAAAGGTAGAAAGTTTTGTTGGTGAAGCA
>CAIPLJ010000180.1 GCA_903865885.1 uncultured Actinomycetes bacterium
ACATCGTGACAGAAGTACTTGCCCCCAAATTGCGCACCGATTCCAAGCTTCTGGGTCAGCTTAAATACTTCTTCCTCCAAAGCAATATCGCGAAAACCGTGGCCGGTTGCAGCATCGCCCGATGTAGGTAGGTTATCGAGATAGTGGGTGCTGGCAAGCTTTGCAGTTTTGACGGTGTGCTCGGCACTTGTTCCACCAATGACAATTGCAAGGTGATACGGAGGACATGCAGCTGTTCCGATAGAACGCAATTTGTCATCGAGCCAATTCATAAATGAAGTTGGGTTTAGTACAGCCTTTGTCTCTTGATATAAGAATGATTTATTGGCGCTGCCGCCACCTTTAGCGATAAACATAAAGTTGTACTCATCGTGGTGATCGCTATCTGCATAAATTTCAATCTGCGCAGGCAGGTTATTTCCGGTGTTCTTCTCTTCCCACGTGGTGATGGGGGCCATCTGCGAATAACGCAGGTTGAGCTTGGTAAATGCGTCATAGACACCTTGCGAAAGTGCAACCTCATCTTTTGCAGTAGTCAGCACATACTGACCCTTCTTACCCATGATCAACGCAGTACCTGTGTCTTGGCACATCGGCAGAACTCCACCTGCTGCAATATTGGCATTCTTCAATAAATCAAGCGCAACAAAGCGATCATTTGCTGAAGCCTCAGGGTCTTTCAAAATCTTTGCTAATTGCTCGAGGTGTTCACTTCGCAAGTAATGTGAAATATCGTGGATAGCAGTTTCAGTAAGTAAGGTCAGAGCAGAGGGTTCGACCTGAAGAAACTCCTTATCGCCAAGTTTGATAACGCTGACGCCCTCTTTCGATACAAGGCGGTACTTGGTTTTATCTGCACCCAGCGGCAGAAGATCTGAATAAGTGAAATCTGGTGACATTACTCTGCAGGCTTTTTAGCCGCATCCAATTTCTTCTTCGCACCATCGAGCCACTCTTGGCAAATCTTTGCTAACTCTTCGCCACGTTCCCAGAGTTTCAAAGATTGCTCTAACGTCGCACTGCCATCTTCGAGTGATTCAACGATTTCGGAGAGCTCATCGCGAGCTTCTTCGTAGGAAGGCTTTGCATCCTTAGTGGCCATGTGCTCAATCTACTCTCTGTCGATTACTCGTTGACTGTGGCGCGGGTCTCGCCCTTTGCCACACGAATACGCAGAGAAGTCCCTGCCTTCATCTTTGAGGCATCGCGCACGATGGTTCCATTGTCTAACTGCACAACTGCATAGCCACGATCCATCGTCGATTGTGGCGAGAGCGAACGTAGATGAGCCTTAACACCCTTGAGCTCTTTCTTCTCAATTTCAAGGATCGAAGCAAAACTTCGAATAGAACGGTCGCGCCAGGCCTTGATCTCATCGCGGCGCACAGTGACCATCACCTTGGGGTCTTTCATCACAGGGCGATTGCGCAACTGCGCAATCTGATTGAATTCATAATCAATCGTTGAAACCAAACGTCGATACATACGATCGCGGATCTTCTCAATATCGCTGATCTCCTGAGCAATATCGGGCACCACGCGCTTTGCCGCATCTGTCGGAGTCGAAGCGCGGTAATCGGCAACGAGATCAAGAAGTGGCGCATCTTTCTCATGACCAATGGCGCTGACAATTGGTGTTGTGCAGCTAGCGGCCAAGCGAACAAGTGATTCATCGCTAAAGGGGAGCAAATCTTCAAAGGAACCACCACCACGAGTAATGATGATGACATCAACATCGGGGTTGGCTTCAAGTTCTGCAAGAGCTGCTGATACTTCAACGACAGCGGCAGCGCCTTGCACTGCAACTTCGCGAATCTCAAATTGCACAGCTGGCCAGCGACGTCGTGCATTCTCAACAACATCTTTCTCGGCATCGGTATTGCGACCGCAGATGAGACCCACAGTGTGCGGCAATCGAGGAAGCGCGATCTTGCGATCGGCGCTAAAGAGTCCTTCGAGAGCTAACTTCTCTTTCAGCGCTTCAAGACGTGCAAGAAGTTCGCCAACACCTACTTGGCGAATCTCTTTGGCAGATAAAGTCAGCGATCCATTTTTGGTAAACCACGATGGCTTTGCATGGATAACAACGCGTGCATTTGCAGGAAGTGGTTGAACACTTGCTAAGACAGTTTTGTAACACATCACCGAAATACTCATATCGGCGCTGGTATCGCGAAGGCGCATAAAGGCCATTCCACCGCTGCGTTCGTTGAGTTCAGAGATCTCGCCCTCAATCCAGATCGGGCCCAATCGGTCGATGTAATCCTTAATAGCTTCAGAGACCAAGCGCACTGGCGCAGGGGATTCACTTGAAGTTTCGAACATAGCGAGAGCCTAATAGACTGCGCGATATGAGCAAGAGAGTTCTTCTAGCAGCGCCGCGAGGGTATTGCGCCGGCGTCGACCGCGCCGTTGTGGCCGTTGAGAAATCGCTCGAACTCTACGGAGCTCCTGTCTATGTCCGCAAAGAGATTGTCCACAACAAGCATGTGGTCTCAACTCTCGAACAACGCGGAGTCATCTTCGTCAATGAGACCGATGAGGTTCCCGAAGGTGCAACAGTTGTATTTTCTGCTCACGGAGTATCTCCTGCAGTTCATG
>CAIPLJ010000181.1 GCA_903865885.1 uncultured Actinomycetes bacterium
GGAATTCATTTAAGGGGATCAGTAATTGACTACGGCTGTACTCGAAGAAGAGTCACAAGACATTGTTCAGCGCACCCCTAAGCAGATTGCATGGGGACGATTTAAGCGCAACAAAGTTGGCGTCTTTGCAGGATGCGCATCAATTTTCTTTGTCGCAGTTGCTTTCTTAGCTCCACTCATTGCCCGCGCATTTGGCGTCAACAATAAGTCTCGTTACCCAAAGTTCCTCAATGGATATGCAATGCCGACTGGCCACTGGGGCGGAATTTCACTTGCCCATCCACTCGGACTCGAACCTGGCACTGGTCGCGATGTCTTCGCACTTCTGATGTACGGCTCACGTATCTCATTTACTGTGGCAATTATTGCTACAGGTGCTTCAATCGGTATCGGAATGCTTATTGGTATTGCAACCGGATATTTCAAGGGAAAGATTGATTCAACAGTCGGTCGCTTCTCTGATTTCCTTCTCTCTTTCCCCAGCACATTTATGATTATTGCTCTCTCGCTACCGTTGGTGCAGCGCGTTGAAGCAACTGGAATTGCTCACGACAATGCAGCGCGCATCGTTGTGCTTGTCATCTTCTTAGTCTTCTTTGGCTGGACCGGTTTCTACCGACTTATTCGCTCACAGTCGATGTCACTTCGCGAACGCGATTTCGTGATGGCAGCCCAAGCAATGGGAGCATCTAGCTGGCGCATCATTACCAAAGAACTTCTACCAAACTTGTGGCCAACTGCCATCGTTTTTATCTCGTTATCACTTCCTGGATATATCGCAGCAGAGGCCACCTTCTCCTTCTTAGGTGTTGGAATCCAAGCTCCAGATACCTCATTCGGTCTGGTGCTCTCTGATGGAATTTCCTATTGGCGCGATGATCCTGCATACCTACTTATTCCATCTTTGATCTTGATCGCCATTGTCTTATCGCTCAACCTTTTAGGTGATGCGATTCGCGATGCGCTCGATCCAAAGGCAGGTAGATAGACCCTAGATTTCCATAGCAATATGGGAAGAAATTTCAGTGAAGAGATATCTCGCGAGTTTCTCTTAATGAAGTTTCACATCTGGTTCACGGCCGTGAATCAGAAACCGCTTCTACAAGGAGGACATATGTCCGGTTTGAAAACTAGCCGACGCATCCTTGCTTCAACAGCTGCAATTGCACTTGCTGTTGGCGTAACGCTTGCTACGGGCTCAGGTGCAAACGCTGCTGGTGCACAACCAGTAACAGGTGGCACTCTGTATTTTATTACCAACGCTGATCAGTTCGATCACATTGACCCAGCCCGTGTTTACACTGGCCGCGACATTGCGTTCCTGAACTCATACCTATTCCGTAACTTGGTTTCTTATAAGCCAGTTGCAGGTTCAGCAGGTTCATCACTCGTTGCAGACCTTGCAACTAACACTGGTGTTCCATCAAATGCAGCTAAGACATGGAAGTTCACACTTCGTGCTGGCGTCACATGGGAAGACGGATCACCTGTCACCTGTGCTGATGTGAAGTACGGCGTATCACGTCCATTCGCAACTGATGTCATTACAGATGGTCCTCAGTACTTAGTACAGGCGCTTGCGATTCCTACAAACGCTGACGGTACTTCACAGTACAAGGGTCCATATAAGAAGACAGGTCAGGCTTTGTTCGACAAGGCTGTTACATGTTCTGGTAACACAGTTACATTTAACTTGAACCGCTCATTTGCTGACTTTAACTACGCACTTACTTACCCAGCAGGTGCACCTGTTAAGGCTTCAAAGGACACAGGCGACAAGTACGACCTACATCCATTCTCAAACGGTCCATACAAGATCTCTGAATACAAGATCGGTGATCAGATGGCTCTCGAGCGCAACGCTGCTTGGAAGAAGTCATCTGACGCTGTTCGTACACCGTATCCAGATAACATCGTAGTTCGCTTCGGTCTTGCTGAAGATGTGCGCGATCAGATCATGCTTGAAGATCAGATCCCTAACACTGTATCTCTCGATGGAATGCAGCCAGCAAATATGCGTGCATTCTTCGCGGATCCAACAAAGAAGGATCAGCGTTTCAACGTCTACGATCCATATGTTCGCTATGCAGCAATGAACGTTTCTGCTGGCCACATGGATTGCCTCGATGTTCGTAAGGCAGTCTTCTTTGCGATCAATACACAGGCACTTATCGACCTCTCAGGAGGAAGTGAGTACTACGGAGATCCTGGCGATAGCCCAATCAAGCCAGTTCTAGGTCTTGACTACAAGAAGACCACCGGAAATATCCACGAGCCAAGCTGGAGCATCAACGGTAACCCAACATATGCAGCGTCATACCTTGATAAGGCAAAGACATCATGTCCTGCTGCTTATGACAAGGCGACAAACCCTGACAAGGGAATCATCTGGGATATCTCAAATACAGCTACTAACCAGAAGGCATCTGTCTTGATCATTGACGCTGTTAAGAAGGCGGGAATCAATCTCAAGTTCAACTTCATTCCTTCAGGCCAGTACTACTCAACAGTTCAAGACACAACAAAGCAGAATGATATTTCATCTGTTGGTTGGGGTGCTGACTGGGCAAATGCGTCAACTGTTATTCCAGAACTCTTTATTAAGGGACATGGATTTAACTTGACACAGAACTGGAACGATCCAAAATATGCAGCGTTTGCTAAGAAGTCTGATGCGGCTCTCAATGAGACAAATCGTCCAAAGCAAGCAAAGATGTGGCAAGAATTGTCACAGGATGTTATGGATAACTACTGGATCATCCGTCCAGTCTTTAGCAAGGCCCAAGATGAATGGGGCTCTAAAGTCGGCGGAGTCTATTACTGGGAACCACAGGGAACCTTCGGTTTCGGTGGTCTCTGGGTAAAGAACTAATTACTACTTCTCTTTAATGAGATGTAATTAGTAACTCGTTCGAAGTTGCGGACGGTTCAAGAAATTGAGCCGTCCGCAACTGCACGAAACAACAACGATTTTTTGAGGGAGATTTAATAAATGTTGAAGTATTTAGCTCGGCGAGTAAGTGCGACCATCTTGGTCCTTACTCTCGTGAGCATGTCAGTATTTATGATCTTCGCAGTATTGCCGATGGACCCTGCAGCGTTGACATGCGGAAAAGCATGTTCGCCTGTTGTCATCGAAGGTAACCGCCATCGCCTTGGACTCGATGTTCCAGTTCAGGTGCAGTATGGCCGTTTCGTTAAGGGGCTTTTTGTAGGCCGTGATTACGGCGAAGGTGCAGCAGCTTTTACATGTCCTGCACCAGCATTTGGATATTCATTTAATCGTCACGAGTGCGTCACCACGCTCATTGCAGAAGCATTCCCGGTGACTCTCTCCCTAGCCATAGGCGCTTTCATCTTATGGATATCCGTCGGTGTAGGCCTTGGCATCTTGGCTGCCCGAAAGAAGAATCAATGGCAGGACCGATTAGCGACCGCCTTTGTTCTGGTGGGCACATCACTTCCAACTTTTATTTCAGGAATTTTGATTTTGATCTTCGTGGCGATGAAATTCCACCTGGTCAATCCCATCGAGATGGGTAGATGGGTCTCACCTTATGAAGATCC
>CAIPLJ010000182.1 GCA_903865885.1 uncultured Actinomycetes bacterium
CCAGACTTCTAGAAACCATCTTCCGTTGGGGCTGGATCTTGCTCGAGCGCCTCTTTCACCGAGGCCAATCGACGCTCGACTTCATCAGCTTCTTCCATGCGGCCAAGCTGGCGCATTACTGTAACCATGCGGGTCTCGATATCGAGAATGAAGTCGAAATCTTTTGGTTCATCTTCGGCAACGATTTGCAGGACCCCATCAAGGGTAGATAGTCCATCGTCAAGTTTTCCGAGAAGGATTTCAGCCTTTCCGAATTCGAAGAGCGCAAAAGTTTCACGATCATGATCATGAGCAGTTTCAAAGACATCTATAGCTTTACGTGCGGCATCGATTGCTTTTTCGCCATCGCCGATTTCGTTATAGCAGGAAGCAATCTTCTGATCGCATCGAGCGATATGGATTACTTCCTTTTCGAGTTTAAACATCTTGCGCGCTTCCTGGAAGCAGATAATCGCTTCGGCGTAATTTTTGAGTTCGCGCTGGGCACACCCAATTAGGTGCATATCATTTGCTGCACCAATATTATTTCCATCGACTAAATGTTCCTGGGAACATTCATACATAGTCTCGATTACTTTTTCATAATTTTTAGATGCATACCACCACTCGCCAAGCGTGCAAGCGAGTTCAAGTGCAATAGGAGATTTGTTCTCACGCAAGATAGAGACAGCTTTGCTCATTGCAGTTGCTGCTTCTTCCATACGCTTTAATTGATTGAGGTTATAACCAATAGCTGAATACGCCTGAGCTAAACCTTCGCTCTGCGCTGATGTTCCAAGTTCGGAGAAAATATCTCGCGCTGTTTCTGCGAGCGCCAACGCTTCGTCATATTGGCCTCGAGCAAAGATTCGGGCAGATAGTTCGTAATAGGTATTGGCACGTTCTTCACCGTGGACCTCGGGGATTCGATCCCAGAGCATCTCCTCAGTTACTAACTCGTCCTGGCCTTCGTCATCGCTCATCTAAAGACCTCCCCATCGGTTCGCTTGAGATTCCTGCACTGTAGACCTAACGCGCTGGCGGAGGTGGATATTTCAACTCGCTTGCGCGTAAATTCTCGGTTAACCTTATCTTCTTGCAAACCATTTGCATCTAGTCCGGAGGGGCCCCTGATGAATGATGTACTCCGTTCCGCGCCCAGAATCCCTATGCGCCAGCGCCTAACACGCGATGAGTGGCGCCGCATGGGGTTGATGTTTGGCTTTATCGCCTTCCTGCATATCGCTGGTGCCCTTCTCATGTGGAAGGCAACTACGGGCGGTTACAAACTCTCTGACGGTTCACTCTTTGGTTGGGGCACAGCAGCCCTCGCGTACACATTAGGTATGCGACATGCGTTCGATGCCGATCACATCAGCGCAATCGATAACACCACTCGAAAGTTAATGGCCGAAGGTAAGCGCCCTCTTGCCGTTGGTTTCTTCTTCTCACTTGGCCATTCATCAGTTGTTGCAACCCTTGCAATCTTGCTCAACTTTGGAATTAAGGCAGTTGGAACTCAGCTCAAAGATAAAAATTCTTCCCTTCACCATTACACAGGATTAGTCGGTACAACAGTTTCTGGAACATTCTTAATGTTGATTGCAATTCTCAACTTGATGATTCTCGTATCTATTGTCGGAGTATTCCTACAGATGCGTAAGGGCACCTATAACGAAGAAGAGTTAGAGAAGCATCTCAACTCTCGTGGGTTCTTAATGCGCTTCTTCGGACCCATTGCTCGCCGCATTGATGCAAGTTGGAAGATGTATCCACTCGGCATTCTCTTTGGCCTTGGTTTTGATACCGCAACAGAGATTGGACTTCTCGTTCTTGCCGGTTC
>CAIPLJ010000183.1 GCA_903865885.1 uncultured Actinomycetes bacterium
AATGCTCTATATCCAGCCTGATGAATGCGTTGATTGTGGAGCGTGCGAGCCGGTATGCCCCGTAGAAGCTATCTACTATGAGGATGACGTCCCTGGCCAGTGGCAGAGCTACAAGAAGATAAATACTGAATTCTTTATTGAACTCGGTTCACCTGGAGGAGCATCAAAGGTCGGAGAAACTAATACCGACCATGCAGATGTAGCTGCTCTTGCGCCAAAAACTTCCTGATTTTCCGTGGGATGCACTTGCACCTTATGGTGCCATTGCTCGCACACATCCTGAAGGTGCAATTGATTTATCTGTAGGAACACCAGTAGATCCCACTCCTGAATTTATTCAGAGTGCATTTCGTGATGCATCAAATTCGCCCGGTTATCCAGTCACTATCGGAACTCCAGAACTTCGCGATGCAATAACTGCGTGGGCGAAGAAGACGCTAGGGGCAACAGGAGATTTTGGTGTCTTGCCACTTATTGGTTCGAAAGAATTTGTTGCCTGGCTTCCAACGCTTATTGAAGCGCACAGTGTTTTATATCCAGATGTTGCATATCCAACATATCTCGTGGGCGCACTCCTTGCAGAGGCAGAGGCAACTGCAGTAAATCTCGATGCATCACAATGGCCAGCAGCAGATATGGCGTGGGTGAATACGCCATCGAATCCAACAGGGCGCGTTCATTCAGAAGCCGAGTTCCGTAGCGCAATCGCATGGTCACGTAAAAATAAGAGCGTTCTCGTTTCAGATGAGTGTTATCTCGAATTTGGCGATTCGGTACAACCAACTTCGATATTGCAGTACACAGATGGAGATAACTCCAATATTTTAGGGGTGTACTCACTCTCAAAGAGATCATCTATGGCCGGCTATCGCGGCGCATATCTTGTGGGAGATCCTGTACTGATTGCAAAGATTCTGGAAGTTCGCAAACATGCAGGCATGATGGTTCCACTTCCGGTTCAGAAGGCGATGGTTGCTGCGCTATCTGAACAAAAGCATGTTGCAGAGCAACGCGCCCGCTATAACGCACGTCGCGCAACACTTGCGCCAGCGCTGATTGCTGCAGGTTTTACTATCGATAACTCTGAGGCGGGGCTCTATATATGGGCCACCCGTAATGAAAATTGTTGGGACTCTGTTTCATGGCTTGCAGATCTTGGAATCATTGCAACGCCAGGGGTTTTCTATGGCGAGCTCGGTTCACGCCACATACGTATAGCAATGACAGCAACTGATGTGCAGATTCACGATGCCGCTGGCCGTATTCATGCAAAGGTGGGCGCATAAGTGGCGACCGGAATTCTCTTAGTCGGTGGATTCGGTACACGACTTAAACCACTGACGGATGAATACCCAAAACCTATGTTGCCCGTCGCCGGTCTTCCAGTTACTGAACATCAAATTCTTGCAGCCAAGAAGGCTGGTATTCACACCTTGGTATTAGCAACTTCATATCTTGCAGATATTTTTACTCCATACTTTGGTGATGGCAGCAAGTGGGGGATGAAAATTCTCTATGCCGTGGAGAAAGAGCCATTGGGCACAGGTGGTGCAATTGCCAATGCTGCGCAGTTACTTGGCCGCGATGTACCTGTTGTTATTTTCAATGGTGATGTCTTAAGTCGCCACTCAATTGCAGATCAAATTGCATTTCACGTGGCAAATAAGGCAGATGCCACACTTCATTTAATTGATGTGGAAGATGCACGTGCTTTTGGATGTGTGCCCACCGATAAAGATGGCCGAGTTACTGCTTTTCTCGAGAAGATGGATAACCCAGTAACTAATTCCATAAATGCAGGTTGCTATGTATTTAGCCCCGAAGTAATAGATCAGATACCACTTGGAAAAGTGATTAGTGTTGAACGCGAAACTTTCCCCGCACTTGTCGAAAGCGGTCGTCCAGTATTCGGTTATAAAGAACAGTCATATTGGCTTGATGTAGGTACGCCCGCTGCGTTATTCAAAGGATCTCGCGATCTCATCGAAGGTGAATTCCAGGCAATGCCAGGCACCACTATTGCGCCAAGTGCAGTCATCACGGGAGGTACATCTATCGGCGCTGGCTCCACAATCGCGGCAGGAGTGATTCTCGACGATTGCATCATCGGTGATGGGGTAACGATTGGCGCGGGTGCAAACCTGACCCACTGCTTCATTGCACATGGCACCGAGATTGCGCCGGGAACGATAAAAAGGGGCCATTACCTCTCGAAAAAGCTTGATTTACCGATATCACTCTAGAAATAGCCAGATTTGGCGCATTTTTTTGCGAAAGTCTCGACCCTGGGGTTGACTCAGAGGGATTACACGGGTGTAATTCATACCTAGAGAACGTACTTCACACCGAAGTGCCCCCTAATGACTTGAGGAGATTTGCGAATGCCAATCCGCCCAGAAGGAACATCAACTGGCAAGCCATCAGCCCCCACTGCTGGACCAACTATCCAACTCGCTAGCGGAGAGAATATTGAACTCTCCTGGCAAGAGCGCTCACTCTGCGCTCAGACAGATCCTGAAGCTTTCTTTCCTGAAAAGGGCGGTTCAACCCGCGAAGCAAAGCGCGTCTGCCTCTCATGCGAAGTTCGCCAAGAGTGTCTTGAATACGCGCTCGCTCACGATGAGCGTTTTGGTATCTGGGGCGGTCTCTCCGAACGTGAGCGCCGTCGCCTGAAGCGTCGCCCTGCGTAATTGCAGGCGCATCGCTCACCTCACAGTTTCAAACGATAAGTTTCCCTTATGAGTTCGCAGCGCGTTACTGCACTTCTCGTTGTGCATGATGGTGCAACGTGGTTGCCTGAAGTTGTTGCATCGATAACATCACAAACTCATAGCGCCGATCGCATCGTTGCAATAGATACAGGTTCGATTGATGCATCGCCCAAATTACTTAAGGGCGCTCGCATCCCAACTATTACTCTCGAACGTGATGCAGGTTTTGGTGCGGCAATTGCAAGCGGTGTCGAACAACTTCCTTCCATGATTGAAGGGGTACAAGAGTGGCTCTGGATTTTGCATGATGATTGCCTTGTCCATCCAGGTGCACTTGAAGCACTTCTTGCATCCGTTGTCGATCGTCCAAACGTAGTAATGGCTGGTCCTAAGTTGTTGGGCTGGCACGATAAATCACATCTCCTTGAAGTTGGAATCAGTATTGGTTCCAATGGTGCTCGATGGACTGGTCTAGAAACTTCTGAATATGACCAAGGGCAGCACGATGGAATTACTGAGGTTCTCTCAGTAAGTACCGCTGGTGCGCTTATACGCCGGGATGTCTTTGAAGAACTTGGTGGGTTTGATAAGAACCTCGAACTCTTCCGCGATGATGTGGACTTCGGTTGGCGCGTGCGCGTTGCAGGCCATTCAGTAATAGCCGTTACCGATGCAATCGGGTACCACGCACAAGCGGCATCGACTGAGCGCCGAAACATTGATGTGAAAGGCGCACTCCTGCATCGACCACTCTTGTTGGATCGTCAAAATGCCGCCTATGTACTTCTTGCAAATTCAAGTCTCTGGACTCTTCCGTGGATTGCGCTGCAATTGCTTTCCGGTGCTGTAGTTCGCGCAATTGGGTATCTCTTTGCAAAGTTACCTGGCTATGCAAGTGATGAATTACTTGCAGTAGCAACTCTTCTCATTCATCCAGCCGAACTTGTTGCAGCACGTAAATCGAGAAAGAAGGCCCGTCTTGTCTCCAGTCGGGTAGTTCAGGAATTCATACCTTCACGAGCGGTGCAACTTCGCAGTTCGGTTGCAAGAAACTTTGAACGATTTCGAGAATTTGCTCTGCCTGATCGTGATCAGGATTCATTGCCAGCTGTCAGTGATTTAACAATCAATGAAGATGAAGACTTACTCACTCCAATTCAATCCCAATCATGGAAATCCATATTCACTCGTCCGCTGATCGCAGCGACTACTCTCATCGCAGTTCTCTCATTGATCTGGACTCGCCATAGATTGGGACCGCTTTCAGGTGGTGCACTTGCCCAATCACCACATCATTACAAGGAACTTTTAAAGTTATACCTCTCAAGCTGGCATGAAATTGGAATGGGAAGCGGATTATCGACACCGATCTGGACTCTCATTCTCCTTATTGCAACTGTTGTAACGCTCGGAAATGTGTCGCTCTTCATCACACTCTTCTTTCTCGCAGCACCTTTTTTATTGCTCTTCACATCCCACAAATATCTATCTCGTTATACCGCCAATAAATGGCTATCTGCAGGTGCAGCAACCCTCTATGCCTTATCGCCAGTTTCCTTAGCCTCTATCAATGCAGGACGGTTAGGAGTCGTACTATTTCTAGTACTACTTCCTTATTTTATTGGCGCACTCGGGCACTGGGTTGATATCGAAAACCGTACGTGGCGAAGCATCTTTGCTTACTCACTCTTTATATGGATTCTCTTTGCTTTTAACCCATCAGTCCTGTTGATCATCGGGCTGGCAGTAGCGTTTACGATTGCAAGAGATTTCATTTCGGTGAATAAAAATTATCAAGATCGCCTCTTCCTTGAGCGCCTGAAGCGTCGTATGACTCTCATCGTCACACCGCTACTTCTCTCAGCTCCAGCTTCATTCTCGCTATTCACACACCCAACACATTTATGGGGAGAAATTGGATTCGCACTTCCAGGTGGCGGGCCGAACCTCGCACTGATGGCTAATCCAGGTGGGCCAGGCTCACTTCCATGGTGGTGCTTGAGTCCTCTGACGATCATTCTCTTCGTCACATATTTCTCATCGACTGCTGCGCGAAGGTTCTCAACCCTCGGCTTGGTATTTCTTCTCGGTGGAACCGTAATCAGCTCACTCGTTGTCACCGGCAATGGTTCGGCAGATTCATCACGTGCATTTGCTGGAACTTTTATTGCAGTTGCAACCTTGCTTTCGATAACTGCTGCGGTAGTCATGTTCGACAAGATTCGCACACGTCTTGAGCAATCTAATTTGAATTTCCGCCACATCTCAGTTGCAGCAATTCTTGCAGTAACAGTTGCATATACATCGACTTCAATATTTTGGTTGGTAAGCGCTGGCGCGAATTCTCCACTACGCACAACATCTGGTCACGTACTTCCAGCATTTCTATCAGTAGAGAAAGATGCAAAGACTATTGTTTTGCGCCCCTATAAACATAATGGCGAGACTGCAATTTCGTATTACATTTCCCGAGGACGTGAAATAACGCTTGGTGAGACCGAACTTGCCCCAAGAGATACTCCAGAAATCTCAGCGGCAATAGAAGGTTTAGTGGATAACACTGGAGTTACATCGAGCAAAGTCATGGCAACGTATGGAATTAAGTACGTCTTCCTCAAAAGCCCGGTAGATCTAAAAATTGCTCAGACGATCGATGGCTTGGGTGGCTTCAATAGAACGTCGTCTACTAATGCAGGAATTGTTTGGCGCGTTATTCAAGATACGGGCCACCTGATTTTCATTGATTATTCGGGCAAAGAAATTATTCTGCCATTTAAGGGCGTTCACACATATGTACCAGCGCCAGGCACTATTACATTAACTGATAGTTATAGTGGCGCATGGCAGATCATGCAGAACGGATATCGACTTCAAAAGGTAAAAGATTTGCATGGTCTCCCAACATTTGCAGTCACTACTGGTGGCGACATCTCTATCTATCACGATGGAACTACGCGTCGAGGATGGATCTCATTCTTCATTATCGTTCTAGTAACAGTTGTTGTGCTGGCACTTCCATCCGGGCGTCGTAAGCGCGAAATTTCAGATTCGGTGCTCGCATGAAGCATCAGCGCACACTCTCACTTTTAGCCGCAACAGCTGCCGTAATTCTTCTCAGTAACGTCTTAAATCAAACCGTTTCAACAAGTAGATTCAATGAGTCTTATCCTGCAGTTGTTTGCCCTCCAAATACACCTGGACTTACCACCGCGATTTCACTCACCTCACAAAAAACAATGGCGCGCAAAACTGGAACGACTTCGATGGCAACCAAACCTGTTGGATTTTCTCGGTACGGGTTAGCAGCACAGGCTGCAGTCATTGAGGCTGGCTCAGTCACTCCTGTGGTGTGGCAGGTGCGCACTGGAGTATGGGCCGGTTCAGTTCCGTGTAGCGCCCCAATTGCATCGCAATGGTTTATTGGTGCAACTGCCGATATCACTTCAAAAGGTTCACTCAATATTGTTAATAGTGGTTTAGGGCGCGCTCTTGTTGATGTAACTGTTTTTACTGAGAATGCACGATTAAACCCACAGACTATTTCTCTCAAAGCTAATTCGTACATGCAGATTGCACTTCCCACACTTGCGCCCGGTGCTAAAGCAATTGCAATCCACCTCTTCACGCGTTCAGGACGAGTTAACGGATTTGTAGTCGACGAACGTGGGAAAGGTTTACATGCGTTGGGTGGAGATCTTGTAAATTCAACGGGCGATCCAACAAAGACGATACAGATTCCGGCAATCCCTCAACAGACAGGCAAGAAGTCTTCCACCGCACATACCTTAAGAATTCTGGTGCCTGGCGATGTGGATGCACATATATCAGCTGAGATTCGATCCACTGATGGAACATTCTCTCCGATTGGTATTGATGGAATTACCGTCGCCCATAAAAAGGTTATAGAAATTCCGATGGACATTACGATGGCATCTGGAAAATTTGCTCTGCATATTGCATCTGATCAGCCAATCCTCGCCTCTGTATTTTCTAAGACGCTTGCTAATGGAAAGAGTGACTTTGTCTGGAGCACTTCTGCAGAAGATCTCTCTGAATTCACGTTGGCAACAACTGGTTTATCACCAACGCTTGTCTTTATGGGCCGCGCGATAAAGGTAAAACTCGATTTGACCTACACAAATGGCGTGAAGAAGAGCACGACAATTTCAGCCCAAGATATTGCAACCTATGTGGCGCCTGCGACTCTGCGTTCTGTTCACTTTAGCGCCATCTCCCCAGGGACTTCCGGGGCTGCCCTCATCTCTTCCCAAAGTGGTTATGGATATATCCCACTGAATGCGGGAAGTAGGCTGACAAAATCTTTTGTGCCATCTTCAAATATTCGAGTGCTCAATCCCTAACTTCTTATCCGACCACCACTAATCTTCTTACTATGAGCACCCATGTTCGAACCGGTCGCGTATGTTCGCGTGTCAGTTGTCGAGCGGTGGCTTCAATGACTCTGACATATATCTATGCCGATTCGACTGCTGTTTTAGGACCACTGGCAACGTTCTCAGAACCACACTCATACGATCTCTGCGAAAAACATTCTGCTCGCCTCACTGTTCCCAATGGATGGAAGGTAATAAGACAGGCAATCGATGAAAATGTAGCCGGTCCTAGTGATGATGATTTGATGGCAATTGCAGATGCAGTGCGTGAAGTTGCACAAGCGCCATCGGAGGAAGAATCAATTTCGACTTCAGTTCAAACTCAATCAAGCGTAGGGCGAAGAGGGCACCTGCGCGCTGTCCCATCATAATTTCACTTTCCATCACTTTTATCCTTACGATAGTTATATGAGCTCATCGATATTTAAGGCCTATGACATACGTGGCCTCGTAGATAAAGAGCTCACCGCCGATTTTGCATTTGCTACAGGTGTTGCAGTTGCTCGCTTTCTCGAACTCGAGCGTGAACCAGGCACTGTGGTTATCGGAGAAGATATGCGCCCGTCATCTCCAACCCTTGCAACAGCATTTTCTGCTGGAGTTACTTCCCAGGGCCTCGATGTTATACGCATCGGATTATCGTCGACAGATATGTTGTATTTCGCTTCAGGAAAACTCAATCTTCCTGGTGCAATGTTTACGGCGAGCCATAATCCCGCTGCATATAACGGAATAAAGCTATGTCTCAGCGGTGCACGGCCCATCGGTAAAGAATCTGGATTGATGACTATCGAAAAATTCGTCACTGATGGAACTCCGATGGCGATGCGCAGTGCTGGAGTCGAGAAAGAACGGAACATGCTCCAGGAGTATGTTGATCACTTACTTAACCTTGTAGATGTTTCAGCAATCCGCCCACTCAAAATTGTTATTGATGCCGGAAATGGCATGGGTGGATATACAGCACCTGCGGTCTTTGAGCGCCTTAACGCTGAAGTCGTAGAGATGTACTTTGAATTAGATGGAACTTTTCCAAACCACGAGGCAAACCCGATTGAACCTTCAAACTTAAAAGATCTTCAAAAAGCGGTAAAGAAACATGGGGCAGATATTGGACTGGCATTTGATGGAGATGCAGATCGCTGCTTCTTGGTCAATGAAAAGGGCGAGCTCGTTAATCCATCTGCGCTCACTGCTCTCATTGCCACGCGCGAACTTAAACGTTACCCAGGCTCAAATATTATTTATAACCTGATTTCATCTCGTGCAGTTAAGGAAGTTGTTGAAGAAAATGGCGGTACTGCTGTTCGCTCTCGAGTGGGCCATTCATATATTAAGAAATTGATGGCAGAGACAAATGCTGTCTTCGGAGGCGAACACTCGGGCCATTTCTACTTCCGTGATTTCTGGAAGGCTGATTCAGGTATGTTGGCAGCACTGCATGCAATCGCAGCCCTTGGAGAAACCAAAACTTCTCTGTCGAAACTTCTATCCTCATTTAATCGCTATCACTCAAGCGGTGAAATTAATTCAACAGTTGCGGATGCACTTGCTGCGATGGAGAAGATTGAATCTATTTACGGCAAGAAAGATGGCGTTGAAGTTGATCATTTGGATGGCCTGACCATCAATGGAGATACTTGGTGGTTCAACCTTCGCGCATCCAATACTGAGCCCCTGCTTCGACTCAACGTCGAGGCTTCAACGCAGGCTCGTATGGAGAAGGTCCGAGATGATGTACTTAACACGATACGTAGTTAAGCCTGTTTAACCTTTTTAAGACTCTTCCACTAACCTATATCCATAGCCGACTAGCACAGTAGAGCCCTACGCCGAAGGTCAAGCGAAAAAACAGCCGTTTTTACTTTAGGGAGAAATACACATATGACACCTGTTACAACTATTCCAAAGCATGACATTGCAGATGCTTCACTTGCTGAAGCTGGCCGCAAGAAGATCGAGTGGGCAGAACGCAACATGCCTGTGCTTGCACAGATCCGCGAACGTTTTGAAAAATCACAACCGTTCGTAGGCGTACGCATTGCAGCATGTATGCACGTCACAACTGAGACAGCAAACTTGATGCGCGTTCTCAAGGCGGGCGGAGCAGATATTGCACTCTGTGCATCTAACCCACTGTCAACGCAAGATGACACAGCAGCAGCTCTTGTTCACGAATACGGAATTTCGGTCTTTGCTCGCAATGCAGTTGACCGCGATGGCTACTACGCGCATATCAATGCAGCCCTTGATATTGCTCCACACCAAGTCTTCGATGATGGTTGCGACCTCGTCAATACTCTTCACACTACTCGCAAGGAGCTCCTTCCAAATATTGCAGGAGGATGCGAAGAGACAACAACTGGCGTTATCCGTCTTAACCAGATGGCTAAAGATGGCGCACTCACATTCCCAATGATTGCTGTCAACGACACCGATACCAAGCACATGTTCGATAACCGTTACGGAACAGGTCAGTCAACACTCGATGCTGTGTTCCGTGCGACCAACTTCCTACTTGCAGGACGCATCGTCGTCGTTGCTGGATTTGGTTACTGCGGTAAGGGCGTTGCAGAACGCGCAAAGGGTATGGGCGCAGACGTCGTCGTTACCGAAATCGATCCTACAAAGGCACTTGATGCAATGATGCAAGGCTTCCGCGTCATGCCAATGGTTGATGCTGCAAAGGTTGGCGATGTATTCATTACTGTTACAGGTAACCGCGATGTACTTCGCGATGAGCACTTCGCAGTTATGAAAGATGGCGCAATCATGGCCAACTCAGGCCACTTCGATATCGAAATCGATGTTGCATGGCTCGAGCAGAACTCTGTGAAGAAAAATGCAAAGATGCGCCACCAGACTGACGAATACGTCATGAAGGATGGCCGTCGCCTACTTCTTCTTGCAGAAGGCCGCCTTGTAAACCTCGGTGCTGCAGAAGGTCACCCAGCATCAGTAATGGATATGTCATTCTCAGATCAGGCACTTACAGCCGAATACCTTGTTAAGGAAGCAAAGAATCTTCCTGC
This sequence comes from uncultured Actinomycetes bacterium, assembly GCA_903865885.1. Classification (GTDB taxonomy): domain Bacteria; phylum Actinomycetota; class Actinomycetes; order Nanopelagicales; family Nanopelagicaceae; genus Planktophila. The sequence goes on from CAIPLJ010000183.1 coordinate 10,138, forward strand.
AGGTGTTCACGAAGTTCCTACATATATCGATAAGGAAGTTGCTTCACTTAAGCTCAAGTCAATGGGTGGACGTATCGATGTGCTTACACCTGCACAAGATATGTACCTCAACTCTTGGGAGCACGGTTCATAAATGACTCTGGTTATGGTCGTCGATGACGATCAAGACCTCGCAGAAATGCTTGGAATTGTTCTCACAAGTTCAGGCTTTGATGTAGATCTAGTAAGTCGTGGAGATGAGGTGCTGGAGGTATTTAGAAATAATCCTCCAGACCTTGTCTTACTCGACGTCATGTTGCCAGGTATTGATGGCATCGAGGTCTGCAGATTAATTAGACAAGAATCTATGGTTCCCATTGTCATGCTCAGTGCAAAAGGTGAGACGCAAGATATTGTGCGCGGCCTGGAAGCTGGCGCAGATGACTATATGCAGAAGCCCTTTCGCGATAAGGCAGAACTTATTGCTCGTATCCGCACTCGCCTGCGTCGCACAAATGCTGACGTCACAGGGCTGCTTACGATTGGTGACCTTGTCATCGATGTGACTGCACATGAAGTACAACGCGGTGCAACGCTTATTCAGCTGACCCGACTTGAATTCGATCTTCTTGTTGCTCTTGCGAAAGATCCTGGACGTGTATTTACTAGAGATGCGCTCTTAAGCGAAGTCTGGGGCTATCGCCACAGCACAGATACACGCTTGGTCAATGTTCACGTACAACGACTTCGCTCTAAAGTTGAACATAACCCTGAAAATCCCGAAATTGTTATGACAGTTCGCGGAGTTGGCTATAAGGCGGGCGGCCCAGCGTAAACGGGCGGAATTTTCATGAGAAGTATTCGACAGGCGCTTGCGCAATCGCTTGCGACAAAAGTTATTCTCTCAACAGTCCTTCTCTCACTCGGAGTGGTCTCTCTTGCAGGATCGGCCCTGTACTCCAGGCTCGCAGATGGAATTCAATCGGCATCGCTATCTTCATCACTTGCTGAATCAAAGTTCACCTTCTTCGATGCTGAATACAAGTTAGTGATCTCTCGAAATTCAACTGTGGAAGAACGTAAGAAAATACTTGCAGATATTATTGTTAATTCGACAACGCAAGTTGTTAAAGAAGCTCGACGAGAGGTCGTTTTCTTACGCCCTGCCACGACGTCATCCTCGACTACCTCATACGAGATGTCATCAGATCTCATAGTTCCCAATTCGATTCCTGGGACTTTGAGAAAGCAAGTAGCTGCCGGTGGTGAAGTGAAGTTTGCATATGCGAATATCACGCAGAAATCTGGCACTTTACAAAGATCACTTGTCGTAGGCAAGAGAGTAAATATTCCATCAGGCGGCCTCTATGAAATGTATATTGTTTTCTCACTAGGTAACCAACAAACTACCATCGAGCTCATTAAGAATTCTCTGCTCTTTACTGGATTTGCACTCATTCTCCTCATTGCACTGATTACATTTCTTGTTGTGCGACAGGTAGTGCGTCCAGTTCGCGAAGCTGCTCGAATTGCTAATCAATTTACTGAAGGAGATTTTAGCCAGCGAATGGCAATTAACTCTCAGGATGAGATGGCCACCTTGGCCCGTTCCTATAACGAAATGGCACTTTCAATCGAACAGCAAATTTCTCGACTTGAAAATCTTTCGCGAGTCCAGCAGCGCTTTGTCTCTGATGTATCTCATGAACTTCGTACGCCTTTGACTACGCTTCGAATGGCATCGGAAGTTATTTATAATCAGCGCCAATCCTTTGATCCTGTTGTATCGCGAAGTTCAGAACTTCTCTCGGCTCAAATTGAGCGCTTTGAACGTTTGCTCGAAGATCTCCTGGAAGTCAGCCGATTCGATGCTGAAGTTGCAGTCCTCGAGCCAGTCGATTTTGATGTGGTTAACCTAGTAAAGCGTTGTATTAAGGATTTTGAGCTTGGCGATACAGATACTGACTCTGGAATTCGCATTGAATCTGAGTCAGATACCGTAACAATCAAGGCAGATATTCGCCGCGTGGAAAGAATTATGCGCAATCTTCTCTCTAACGCCCTTGACCATGCTGATGATCAAGAAGTTGTCGTCACAATTGTCGCAACTGACACGGAAGTTGGCATTGGCGTACGTGATTTAGGTTCTGGGCTCGATGAATCAGCGCTGATTCGAGTCTTTGATCGATTCTGGCGCGCAGATCCCTCACGTGCACGAGTACGCGGTGGAACAGGCTTAGGACTATCAATCGCACTAGAAGATGCACGGCTACATAATGGCGAGCTCGAGGCGTGGGGAAGACCTGGCAAAGGTGCTCACTTTGTACTGACGCTTCCACGCGTGGCGGGGGATTCCATCAATGCTCGCCCCATAAAAATTACTCCTGCAGATTTCCACCAAGAAAATTTCTATCTCTAAATTCGTATCGGGTTTGCATCACACTCTGTGAGTGAAAAGTCTTCTCTCAATTCAAGAACTCATCTTCCCTAGCCGATGTATTGGATGTTCTGCACTCGGTCTGACAATCTGTTCAACGTGTAGACGGCACTGGCATCCACACATTTATCGCACGTGGTCACAGTGCACTCCTCATTTTCCAATCTATTCTGCAATCCCTTACTCACCGATTGCAGGAAAGGTTATTTTGGCAGCGAAAGAGAATGGGCTTTCTAGCGCAGATAATCTGATTACTGGAGCACTTATGCATGCGCTTCGATATGGCAT
>CAIPLJ010000184.1 GCA_903865885.1 uncultured Actinomycetes bacterium
GCTCTTCGAATTTGGAAAAGCTGAAATCCTTCTCGGAAAACTTGACGACGGGCTATCTACCCTTGATGGCGTCCTGCAAATCGTTGCTGAAGATGAACCAAAAGATTTCGACTTCATTCTCGATATCGAGACCCGCATGGTGACAGTAATGCGCCAGCTTGGCCGCATGGAAGAAGCTGATGAAGTCGAGCGTCGATTGGACTCGGTGAAAGAGGCGCTCGAGCAAGATCCAGCCCCAACGGAAGATGGTTTCTAGAAGTCTGGCGTTAAGCACAAATTTCATCTCTGTTCACGTGCTTTTTGCTATCCCTCAATGAACGGTGCCTAACTTTTCTCCCACGATACGTCTGTATCTGTTACATCATTATTAGGGGAGTCATCTTGAAAATATCTCGCACATTGACACTGGGGTCACTCGCAATTGCGATGATTCTCGGTGGCTCAGTCGCTCCATCAGCACATGCAGCCGATGCGCTACAGCTCTACGCAGCACTTGATTATTCAACAGATGTTGCAACCGCTTTCACGGCAAAGACTGGAATTCCAGTAAACGTTACAGCTCTTTCAACCGGACCACTTCTTGCGAAGATTACTGCCGAGAAGAACAACCCGCAGTGGGGTGCATATTGGGCAGATGGTGCAGAACCATGTGCAGCATTCGACCTCGATAAGCAACTATTGCACTACAAGCCAAAGGGCGCACACCTCAATGCAATTGGACAAAAGTTAGCTCCAAAGAGCGGTGCATACCAAGTTCCAGGTTTTACGGAGATGGTTGGAGTTGTATACAACTCTTCTAAGGTTCGCAAACCAACTTCATGGGATGATCTTGCATCTGCAGATTTTAAGAATCAGGTCGGAATGAATAACCCATCCGTATCTGGCCCAACATACCCATTTATCGCTGGCCTCATGGAACAACTTGGTAGTGAAGCTGCGATGAAGACATACCTTTTGAAGCTTAAGGACAATGGTTTGCGTGCGTTTGATAAGAACTCCAAGACACTTGCAGCGCTTAACACAGGCGTCATCAACGTGGGCCTTGTTCAGTCATCTGCGGCAATCACTGAAGTTGTCAACTACAAGGCAAAGCCAGTAGCTGGTCTCACACCAGCAGTTACATACCTCGCAAAGACAACTGTGCTTCCATCATGTCTTGCAATCGATGGAAAAGCATCAGCATTCCAGCAGGATGCAGCAAAGAAGTTCGCTGACTTCGTCATGACCTCAGAGGCAGTAAAGATTATGATCAAGTCAAACACCGGAGATTCACTCTTCTGGCCAACACTTCTTGGCAATAATCCAGCTGCAGCAACCACAACAATGCCTTCATTTACATCGGGCTTGATTCAGGTTGTAGATCCATACAAGTACGCACCTCTCCAGGGCGCAGTACAAGACTGGTTCACAAAGAACATCGCGTAATCGCGATATCTCACTAACCGTTTAATGCAAAAGGTAGAGCCTTCGAGAGATTCATTCTCTTCGAGGGCTCTACTTTTTGCTCGAACAAAGATTTCTCCCATGACTATCTTTTGGATGGTTATTGTGAGCATTTTAGTTCTACCAATCATCCTTTTTCTCGCCGTTGCTTTTAGTCCCAAGCTTTTAGACCAAGGCCCTGAATGGTTTACCTTCAATAGCTTTAAAGCAGCAGCAGATCCATATTTTGTGCGATCTATCTGGCACTCATTCGTTATGGGCGTTGTCTCATCCATTCTTGCTACTGCCATCGCACTTGGTGTTGCCTGGATTGTGTTACGTACAAATTCGGCTGCACGTAAAGTATGGAACCTTGCAATTTTCGCGCTTCTCTTGGCGCCGTCTTATCTCATTGCGCTCGGCTGGGAACGAATATTTGAACGTGCAGGAGTTCTTAATATTGCAGGAATAGATCTGCCGTTTGTGCGCGATTTACTTTATGGACCCGTTGGAATCGCAATGATTCTTACCTTTAAAGGGATTCCATTTGCGTATCTCGTGATTTCTAATGCAATGCGTGGCCTCGGCGAAGAGTTCGAGCAAGCAGTTCGCGTACACGGTGGCTCTCGAATCGCAGCATTCAAAATGATGGCAACTTTATTGCTTCCAGCCCTCTGGTCAGGAATTGCCATCGTCTTTGCAGAAAGTATCAGCGACTTTGGTGTTGCTTCACAACTTTCTTCTCCGGGGAGATATTCGGTTGCAACATTTACTCTCTATAAATCGGTAATGTCAATTCCGGTTTCATTCCCATTATGCGCCGCAATCTCAATCATCCTTCTCATGCTTATAGTCGTTGCTCTTCTCGCCCAATCTCGCGCGCTACGAGGTAGATCCTTCAGAGTTCTCAGCGGTAGAACTCGCCCAATCACCCGGCAGAAACTTTCCCCTTTGGGCTCTATAGCCTCGAATGTAACTATTTATGTGCTCCTCATTCTTACTCTCGGAGTCCCGGTCTTCGGCGCAATTTCAGCATCAATGATTCAAGGTCTTGGAACGGTTATTTCTAATTATCAAATCAATTTTGATAATTACATTCGAGTCATCAAGAGCCCATTACTTCGCACCCCGCTTTTATTCTCTGCAGAAGCAGCGCTCATGACCGCGACAGTGGCAGTTATCTTGGCGGCGATTTCTTCACGCATGTTGGTTTCAACTAAGAATGGTCCTGGGAAAAAGTTTCTCGACTTCTTCCTGCTTGCGGCTGTCGGCCTCCCGGGAATTGTCTTTGCAATCGGATATATCTTCGCCTACAACTTGCCACTAGCTCAAAAGTACGGATTCCATTTATACGGAACAGTTGCGCTATTGGTACTTGCTTATATTGCAACTGCTTTGCCATCTACGACACGTTCTCTTGTAGGAAATATGAATCAATTTCAAGAATCACTCTCTGAAGCGTGTCGTGTTCATGGTTCAAATGGAATTAAGACATGGCTCACAGTTGTGCTTCCACTCATCTCACGACCACTACTTGCTGCTTGGTGTCTTACGTATTGCGGAACACTCTTGGAGCTGCCAGTGAGCCAAATTCTGTATCCGCCGGGACATGCCCCGCTAGCCGTGGGAATCGATCATGCTCTGGGAAATTATGATTTCGGTGGTGGTACAGCGATGGAAGTTTTCGCAATTATTTCAGCTCTTATTGTTGTCGCAATTGCATTTGGTTTATATGAAAAATTGGCACCACTCGGTTGGAAACAGTTAGGGAGAGCGCGCTCATGAGTAATGGTCATCTAGTAAAAATTAAGGGTGCACGAAAGAATTACGGGTCGCTCGCCGCACTTGATGGCCTCTCTCTGACAATCGAACCTGGTCAATTTATGGTTCTACTTGGACCGTCAGGATCAGGTAAATCAACGTTAATCAGATCATTGGCGGGTATTGAGAAGATTGATTCTGGATCTATATTTCTTGACAATCAGGAAGTTAATCGCGGCCCTATCAATGTCGCACCCGAAAAGCGGAACCTTGCGATGGTCTTTCAAGATTATGCACTGTGGCCACATCTAAGCGCATTTGAGAATGTTGAGTATGCCCTGCAGCGTAGAAAATTAGGGAAAGATGCGTCTCGGAAGCGAGTTGAGACGGCTCTGGAGAGAGTTGGTCTTTCAACAAAAGGTAGAAATTACCCGCACGAACTTTCAGGTGGAGAACAACAGCGTGTAGCACTTGCTCGCGCGATTGTTGCAGATCCTGCACTGTTGCTCTTTGACGAACCACTTTCCAACCTTGATGCAGATTTGCGTGAGAGATTGCGGATTGAAATTTCAACACTCACGCGTGAAATTGGCGCAACCGCTCTTTACATCACTCATGATCAATCAGAAGCGTTTGCGCTTGCAGATAAAATTGGTGTCATCAATCACGGTAAACTTGAACAAGTTGATTTGCCAGAAGAAATCTATGAACGCCCCACCAATCGCTTTGTGGCAAACTTCACCGGGATTGCTGGAACATTTACTGGAAAAGTGAAGCGAGTTTCTAAGACAAGCTGTGTTGTTTCACTTGGTGAGGATCAGTTGAAAGTGCGCCACACTGTTGGACTTGAAGTTGGCCAAGGCGTCGATATTTTAATTCGACCCGCTGCCACAAGTTTCAATAGAGACTCTACAAATAGTCTTGCAGCGACAATCACAGATGTTGCATATAGAGGCCGCGGCTACGAACATGCAATCGCAACAAAATATGGCTCTCTCACCGGAGTTTTTGACACCGTATCTCACCCACGAGGTGGCAGAATTTCAGTATCAATTGATCCGGATAGATGTATAGCTTTCCCCACCGAGACTAAGTAAAGAGAGAGACCCATGATCCATTCACTTAGCGGTAACGACATAGCGCTATTCGTATCTGTATTTCTGGCATGTGCAGTCGAAGCGGTCGAGGCAGTCACAATAATCCTCGCTGCGGGTACTTCACGAGATTGGAGATCTACATTCCAAGGAGTGATTTCAGGTCTAGTCGTATTGGCTGGATTGATAGTTATTCTCGGCCCAAGTATCGAAAACCTGCCCAAGAATACTCTGCGGTTAGCGGTAGGCGGACTTCTCCTTGTATTTGGAATGCAGTGGTTACGCAAGGCAATACTTCGCGCCAGTGGTTTTAAGGCTCTGCATGATGAAGACAAAATTTTTAAAGATGAAGTAGAAGCAGCCAGGAAAGTCGCAAAGGTCTCTCGATTTGCTGTCTCAGATTGGTATGCCTTTACGCTCTCTTTTAAAGGTGTGCTACTTGAAGGACTTGAAGTTGTATTTATCGTTGTGACATTTGGAATTATTCAAAAGGGTTCTAACCCACAAGCATTTGCACTCGCTATCTGGGCAGCTGCGATTGCAGTAGTTCTTGTTACCATCGCTGGATTTGCAATTCATAAGCCGCTCTCTAAAGTTCCAGAAAATACAATGAAGTTTGTTGTTGGAACCCTCTTGACATCATTTGGAATATTCTGGGGCGCTGAAGGCGCAGGAGCCGAATGGCCACATCAAGATTTATCGTTGCTTGCAATCATTCCCTTTGTCTTACTCGTCTCATTCGGGTTAATCGAACTTTTGAAAGTGCGAAAGGCGAAGAACCTGCCGGTTCGTAAACTCAACCTTCTAACTTTCTCAGAGCCAAGTAAAGATAGTTCGCTACTTATTCGTTGGGTCGGAGGATTCTTATACTTCTGGTATGACTTCATCATCGGAGATGATTGGCGGGTAGCTGCAGGTGTTGTCGCTGGCTTCTTTGCACTTCATGCAATCGGTGCATCATCATGGTGGTTGATGCCCGTCGTTGTTGCGCTGATGTTGAGCTTTACCTTGTTGGAGGCAACGCGACCTGCAAAGGTGTCGTCTTAACTACACCTGACGCGGCAAGTGTTGAAGTGCCCAGTGATACATGGCGATAGCGCCAGCAGCTGAGGCGTTCATAGATCTTGTCGATCCATATTGTTCGATTGCATAGAGAACTTCGCAGACAGCGATTCCTTCATCTGACATTCCAGCGCCTTCTTGGCCAAATAGCAGAACGCATTCTTCGGGCAAGCTCGCTCCTTCTAAATGTTTTGATGTAGGAACATTGTCGATACCAATAATGGGAAGTTGATGCTCTTTACACCAATCTGAGAAGTCGCTGATTGTTGGATGATGAAAAACCTTGAGGTATCTGTCAGTAACCATTGCCCCACGCTTATTCCAATCGCGTTTACCAACGATATGAACAGCGGCTGCGTTAAAGGCATTTGCTGTGCGAACAATGGATCCAATATTTAAATCATGTTGCCAATTTTCAATAGCAATCTGCAACTTATGTCGTTTGCTATCTAAATCAGCGACAATCGCTTCGACTGTCCAATAGCGGTAATGATCCAAGACATTTCGACGATCTCCATTTTCAAGGAGTTCTAGGTCGTACTGAGGACCTGTAGGCC
>CAIPLJ010000185.1 GCA_903865885.1 uncultured Actinomycetes bacterium
CAGCAGCAATAGAAAAAATCCCGATAAGGATTACCCACCATGATGAAAGGGATGCAACAAATATTCCAACGATAGATGCGAATGCGAAAGCAAGAATTGCAGCACGCTTTACAGATTCAGCGGGCGCTAACCCCGATGCAGTAAGTCTTACGGGGCCGATGCGATTGTCATCAGTTCCACGTATTCCATCTGAATAATCATTCGAGTAATTAACGGCGACCTGCAACGACAAGCTAACCAAGAGAGCTAATAGCGCTTCAAGCGGCTTTCGGTGGGATCCGGCTGCGGCGGTTGCAACAAGTACAGGTGCAATGGCTGCAGGAAGTGTGCGCGGGCGAGCCCCTTGAATCCAGATATTAATCAGAAGCCTCCATAAATAATTGCGCCAATTTCTTACGGTCAACCTTACCGATACCCATCAACGGAAGTTCGGAAAGATGGAGGAAACCTTTTATCTTTGCAAATTCACCAATTTCGGCAGCGAGATATGAATTGATATCTGCCTCGGTTGGTGATTCTGATCCGACAATGGCAAGATGAAGTGAATCTCCCCATTGCACATCTTGTGTAGAAAAAGCTGCACAGGTTAAATCTGGGAAGTGACGTTGCAGAGCGGTCTCAATCTGGCCCAGTGAAATATTCTCACCACCAGAGACGATGACATCATCACTGCGACCTTCAACAATTAACTTTCCATCTTCAATCTTTCCAAGATCTGATGAGATAAACCAACCTTCTTTACTTTCTGCATCCCACTGTGCTTGCGCACCGATATAAGTATCAGCGAGTACCGCACCCTTAATAGCAATACGATTTTCAGCGGTAATTGAAATCTCAACACCATCAAGTGGAGTTCCGTCATAGACACAACCACCACAGGTTTCCGTCATCCCATACGTAGTCACAATATTGATACCAGCTGCTTCACCTTGCGTGCGTAGTGAGTCAGAGAGAGCTGCGCCTCCAATTAGGACTGCTTTAGTTTCCTTTAAGTGGTGTAAAAGTGCAGAGTCACTATTGAGTGCCGTAAAAAGTTGTGCAGGAACAATTGCTGTGAAATCAACCTTTGGATATTGGCTGCCTTCGCCTCGAAGATCAATAGGTTCAGTACCAAGTTGATATGCACGCACCAATACATTGATAGCTGCAATATGAGTCAACGGCAGAAGAAGTGACCATGTATCTCCACCTGCTGCACCAAGGTATGTATTTGAGGCTTTCGCTGAAGTGATTACAGCGCTTGCACTGAGCCCAACCTCTTTCGAGGTTCCAGAACTACCCGTTGTTCCAACAACGATGCTGATGCGAGATGCAACCTTGGCGCTCTGGACTTTGCCGAAAGCCAGCGCAGGACCATCTGATGTCAGGGCCTTTGAGACGTGAGCCATCAATTCGCGGACTGTCCATTCGGGATTAGCCAAGCGAAGTTCTCGTTGTGCGTTCTGCTCCATTGCCCGCGTAGGCTATCGCTCGTAGACCAGATGGAGGAATCGTGAGCAAGCCTATTAAGCGTGATTTTGGTGACCGGAGTATCCCTGCATGGGCAACTGGCCTTGGTGGAGAAACATTTACCGATATCAAATACCAAGTTGCTGATGGCATTGCAAAGATAACGATCAATCGTCCAGAAGTGCGTAACGCATTTCGTCCACAAACAATTATCGAATTGAAATCTGCATTTGATTTAGCTCGTGATAATTCTGAAGTCGGTGTCATCATTCTTACAGGAGAAGGCGATGAAGCTTTCTGTTCTGGTGGCGACATCAACGTTCGCGGAGATGATGGTTATCTCGGCGATGACAACCTTGCACAACAGGGTGTGGGTCGCCTCAATGTCTTAGATCTTCAAGTACAAATTCGTCGCACACCAAAGCCAGTCATAGCAATGATCGCTGGTTGGGCAATTGGCGGCGGACATGTACTTCATGTTGTCTGCGATCTTTCTATAGCTGCTGAAAATGCAAAGTTTGGTCAGACAGGCCCAATGGTTGGTTCATTCGATGGCGGATACGGTTCAGGACTTCTTGCGGCAAGCGTTGGCCAGAAGAAGGCACGTGAAATTTGGTTCCTCACTCGTCAATATGATGCGCAAGAAGCGTTATCAATGGGATTGGTCAACACTGTTGTTCCACTGAAAGAGTTGGAAGCTGAAACTGTTTCATGGTGCCGCGAGATGTTGCAGAACTCTCCGATGGCTCTTCGCCTCATTAAGGCTTCTATGAACGCTGCCGATGATGGCCTTGCAGGAGTTCAGCAATTGGCCGGAGATGCCACTCTTCTCTTCTACTTATCTCAAGAAGGTCAAGAAGGCCGCGATGCATATAAAGAGAAGCGCAAGCCTGACTTTGGAAAGTTTCCCAAGCGTCCGTAAATCTATGGATCAATCTCTGCTCGACACCATGCGCGTAGTTGCGCTGCCTACAAAGACAAACTTTCGCGGCCTCAGCGTTCGAGAAGTAGCGCTCTTTCAAGGCGAACATGGATGGGGAGAATTCTCACCTTTTCTTGAATACGGTTACGCAGAATCTGCGCCATGGTTGATGTGTGCAATAGAGGCGGCAACTAAGCCCCGCCCCAAGCTCTATCGCACTTCAGTACAGGTAAATGGCACTATTCCTGCACTGAATAACCCAGCAGATATTGAACGCATTGTTGAATCATTTCCTGGAGTACAAACCTTCAAAGTAAAAGTTGGTGATAATTTGCCAGAAGATCTTGCACGGCTGGCCAAGGTGCAGTCTCTGCGCCCAAAGGCAAAGCTGCGTATTGATGTGAACGGTAATTGGTCAGCGGCAGAAGCAATTACAAACCTGCGTGCAATCTTCGAAAACATTGGCCCGCTTGAATATGTCGAGCAGCCTTGTGGCACAGTGGAAGAGTTGCGTGAGCTAAAAGAGAAGTTGAGAATTGATCTCAAAATTGCTGGAGATGAAGTTTTACGAAAAGCGGCAGATCCATTTGCTGTAGACCTCAACGGAGCTATTGATGTACTGATGCTCAAGGTGCAACCACTCGGTGGAGTTGCGCGAGCTCACAAGTTGGCCGAGCACCACAAGCTCCCTGTAGTTGTTTCAAGTGCACTTGAGAGCGCAGTCGGAATCAACTACGGATTACAACTTGCAGCATCATTTCCTGAAATGAACTTTGATTGTGGCCTTGGAACAGGCTCGCTACTTGGTTCCAATATTGCAGACTTGCCAATTGTTAATGGTGAGATTGAAATTTCAGCAGTTGAGCCTGACTTCGCAGGATTAGAAGTGGCACCCGACCGCTTCGAATGGTGGAAGAATCGTGTTATGAAGACTGCCGAGCTCTTGTGATGAATCCATCCACACTGCTTGCTCGCGTCATTGTTCGCCAGATCATCGAAGCTGGCGTCACAGATGTTGTCATTTCTCCAGGATCACGCAATGCACCACTTTCAATGGCATTTCATCAGGCAAGCACCAAGGGGCTAATTAATCTGCACGTGCGTATCGATGAGCGCACAGCTGCATTCTTCGCGCTTGGCATCGCTAAGGCATCTGGTCGACCTGTTCCTATTGTCTGCACAAGCGGAACAGCGGTTGCTAATTATCATCCAGCAGTTCTTGAAGCCTCACATACAAATATTCCACTCTTGGTTCTTACCGCCGATCGCCCTGCATCCCTTCGCAAGACAGGTGCAAACCAAACAACTGAGCAAGCACGCATCTTTGGTAAAGCAGTCCGATATTTTGCAGATGTTTCGGGCAGCGTGTATCCCATGGAACTTCCCTTTAACTCGCTGCAGAGCGGACCAGTTCATCTCAATATTCAATTTGAAGAACCACTTGTGGGAGATAAGAGCGATAACTGGCTCAATGATTTAACTATTTCTGCACCAAAAGTTTTTGATCGTAAAACTCCTGGAACTTTCTATACAAAATCAACTCGAGGCGTTCTTGTCATTGGCCATGACCGTGGTGGGCTCAGCGCTGAATCAGTACAAAAGTTTGCAGAAGACCTTGGCTGGCCTGTTATTGCAGAAGACCCACTTTCATTTGAGAATGCAATTTCACATGCCAGCGTCTTTCTGACATCAAAGACCATCGCAGATGATCTGGCACCAGATACTGTCGTTGTTATTGGTCGTACAACTCTTTCTCGTTCTATCAACGCCTTTATCAAGATGGCGCGTAAAGAGATTATTATTGACCCACGCATGGCAACGGTTGATACCGACCGCATGGCAGATCAAAAGTTCACACAGCTTCCGGCTGTTGAAGTACAAGCACCTGATGCCGAATATGCAGAGAAGTGGAAGAAGTACTCACTTCGGGCACAGAAGATGGTTTCTGAAATCTCGACATGGTCTGAGCAACTCGTAGCTCGCGAAATCGGTTCTGGAATTCCAACAGGTACTTCACTCTTTATCTCATCGTCTCGCCCTATCCGTGACCTAGAAGGCTTCGCGGTTGCACGAGATGGCGTAGAAACATTTGCCAACCGTGGCCTAGCAGGCATCGATGGCAATATCTCAACGGCTCTTGGAATTGCATCGCAACGTAAAGAGACCATTGCTGTACTTGGCGATCTTGGATTCCTGCACGATCTCACTGGCTTGATTCATAAAGAGGCAATTAACTTAAAGATATTTGTTATCAATAACGATGGTGGCGGAATCTTCTCAACTCTTGCACAACGCGGAGTGGGTGGCTTTGAAGAAATATTCGGAACACCACACGGATTAGATCCAGCAGCCATTGCTCAATCGATGGGAATTTCTGCGAAGACAATTGGTTCCCAGAAAGAAATTATCACTGAGCTTTCAGCTCCGGTTCAAGGAATAAGCGTTGTTGTTGTAAATGTTCCTAATCGGGATGCAAATGCAGAATTCCTCAAAGGGATTTATAACAGCGTCTCTTCGATGTAACTTTAATTCTGAAGCGCAGACCTCATAGGAATCATCTTTGCATTGCTCTCCTCTAACTCTTTTTCTGGGTTAGAGCCTGCAACGATTCCGCAGCCTGCATAGATACGAATCTCACGTCCTGAAATTTGACCTGTACGAAGTGCAATACCAAGTTCGCCATCGCCGCTTGCATCAATCCAACCAACAGGACCGGCATAACGTCCACGGTTCATACCTTCAATTTCATCAATGATGTCGAAGGCAATATTGCGTGGAGTTCCGCAGACTGCAGCAGATGGATGCAGACTCTTGAGTAATGAGAATGCGTCAACGCGCTGCTTACTTTCTGTCAGTGCACCTGTCACATCGGTGGCCAAGTGCATGACGTTGGCTAAGTGCAATACAAAGGGAGATTCAGGAACGTTCGTTGAAGAACAGAATGGTTCGAGTGCTTCGGCCACAGAGCGCACTGCATATTCATGTTCTTCAAGATCTTTGGAAGAACGTGCAAGAGAGGCTGCCAAGGCTAAATCTTTTGCATCATCGCCAGTCTTTGGAATCGTTCCGGCTAAAACTCGAGATGTGACCATTCCACGAGAAAGTCGTAAAAGTAATTCTGGTGTCGCACCAACCAGGCCATCGACTGCAAAAGTCCAGGTCGATGGATATTCAACAGCAAGTTTTTTGAGGATAGGACGTGCGTCGATATCGGCACTTGTCGTTGCTACAAGATCTCTGGCTAGAACAACCTTGTCGACCTTTGACGTTTCAATGCGCGTAATTGCTTGAGCTACGCGCTCTTTCCATGCAGATGTACTGATGCTTCCATCAGCAAAGGTGAACTCTCCTTGTGAAAGCTGTGCAGCGCTTTCAGGAAGAAGTGGCTGAGGTGTATCGCCAATCCACGTAATCCAAGATTGCAGACCTTTCTGTCCAACGATTACTTGTGGAATAACCAGTACCGACTCTTGGTTTCGGTCGAAAGAGAATGAGGCGAAGAGCACTGGCCCTGTGCCACTTCCGTGTACTGAGTTAGCAACGGAGAAAGTTTCTAATTGGTGATGCCACCAGTCGCGTGCTTTCTCGAAACGATCTTTTCCGCTCACAGTCGTTGTTGCATGAACTCCCCAGCCCACAAGGCCTTCACCATTGCGCACCCATGAAAGAGGCGAGGCAGAAGGAAGAAGATCTAAAAGTGGAAGGTGTTCACCAATGCGAGTTGTGGTGACGGGGATGAGCGAAGGCATTTAGTTTTTGAGGCTGCGTGAAATTCTTCGCCATACAAGGGGAAGTGATGTTGCAGTGATTGCAATCTTGAGAGCTTCACCGAGAATAAATGGCGTGAAGCCGGCTTTGATTGTTGCAGCCCATGTCATATCAAGAGATGCATGTAACCATGTAAGACCAAATGCAAAGATAACAACGTCGCCGAGCAAGAGCGCAGGAAAAGATGTGCGGAACTTCTGATCTGCTTTGCGATCTGCAAGGTATCCAAGAAGAAGAGATGCAACGAGCATTCCAACGAGGTAACCACCGGTTGCACCAGTAAGGCGTGCGATTCCGTGATTTGCAGATGTCGCAGAGTGAGCAAAAATTGGTGCTCCTGCAATTCCGGCCAATAAATATGAAGCAAAAGTTATGAAACCAAGGCGAGCGCCATATGTTGTTCCGATGAGCAAGACAGCAAGTGTCTGACCTGTGACAGGAACAGGTGATCCTGGAACTGGAATCGAGATCTGAGCAAGGAGTGCGATAAAGCCGATTCCTCCGACAACGAAGAGTGATTGAGTAAGGGCTGAGCTTCGTGGGAAGACAGTGGCGCGAAGTGACGCTGATTGAATCGACATGGGTGAACCCTCTCATCTACTGAAACTCTTACAAGTTGTGCGCAGAGCCTACCTTCAGCGACAATATGCGCATGTCACGCGCCAATATGGATAAGAATCCCGACGAAGTCGCGGCGATGTTCGATGGGGTCGCAAAGAGATATGACCTCGTCAACGACCTTTTGAGCCTGGGCCGCACCAAGGCCTGGCGCAAGGCAACGACGAAGATCATCGATCCACGCCCCGGGCAGAAGATTCTGGATTTAGCAGCAGGAACAGGCTCAAGTTCAGAGCCGTTAGCTGCCGCTGGTGCCGATGTGATTCCAGCTGATTTCTCTGAAGGGATGCTGGCTGCAGGTCGCAAAGCCCGTCCCCATCTGGCCTTCACTAAGGCCGATGCCCTGAATCTGCCCTTCGCCAATGGCGAATTCGATACGGCAACGATCTCTTTTGGACTGCGTAATACGCAGAACACCGAAAGGGCGCTCGCCGAGATGCTTCGGGTCGTCAAATCTGGAGGACACCTGGTCGTCGCCGAGTTCTCGAGCCCGACATGGCTGCCCTTTCGCACGATTTACACCAATTACCTGATGAAGGCGCTGCCCTGGGTTGCCCGAAAGACCTCATCAAACCCTGATGCCTATATATATCTGGCTGAATCCATTCGGGCATGGCCAGACCAAGAGGCGCTCGCCGCCAAGATTTCGGCTGCAGGATGGGTCGATATCACATGGACCAATCTCACAGGCGGAGTTGTCGCAGTTCACAAAGCCCGCAAGCCGTAACGGTTCAATCAGCAACCTCCAACGCTTAGGATTTAGTACGTGAACGCGAATCCATATATTCCGATTCTGGTGATCTTTGCCATTGGATTTGGCTTCGCCGCATTCTCCGTTGGGATCGCAGCCGTTACAGGGCCTGCTCGATATAACCGCGCAAAGCTTGAGGCATACGAGTGCGGAATCGAACCTTCTCCGCAAGCTCTTCAAGGCGGACGCTTTCCGGTTAAGTACTTTCTTACAGCGATGCTCTTCATCGTCTTTGATATTGAAATTGTCTTTCTCTATCCATGGGCTGTCACATTCGACAAGCTCGGTTTATTTGGATTAGTTGAGATGGCAATCTTTATTGCAACAGTCTTCGTCGCATATGCATATGTGTGGCGTCGTGGTGGATTGGAATGGGATTAATTGTGATGGAGCCAAAGGCGTTGAAGGGATTTATCTAGTGGGCCTAGAAGATAAATTACCAAGCGGAATTCTGCTTTCAACAGTTGAAGGTCTTGCCGGTTACATGCGCAAGAGTTCTGTATGGCCTGCGACATTTGGTCTTGCATGTTGCGCTATTGAAATGATGGCGTTGGGTTCTGCCCCAAAACACGATATTTCTCGCTTCGGTATGGAACGTTTTTCAGCATCTCCTCGTCAAGCAGATCTCATGATCGTTGCAGGTCGCGTCTCTCAGAAGATGGCGCCAGTGCTACGACAGATTTATGATCAAATGACAGCG
>CAIPLJ010000186.1 GCA_903865885.1 uncultured Actinomycetes bacterium
AGTTTTTCGTCACCAGACGTACGTTATAGCCCTCGCTCATATTGAGCGGGGGTTATTTCTTTTCTGTACGCACAGTCGCCGAAGGCCACCTCTGCGTCAACGCATGGACTGCTTGCTCACATATCAACGTAAAGTTCGCGCTGCGCCTTAGCGATCGGGGCCATCATCTGCCGCTATGAGAAAGCTCAAGCGAGGCGTCGCTCTCTACGCAACAGATATCACCGGCCACTACCTCGTTGGAAGCTCGAAGCGAGCAATTCGCATCAGCACACCAATTGAGAAAGCTTTTCTCACCACTCTGGCCTCCGGTGCAAGCGACAATGCGCTTGCTGCAGCACTCTCCACTCTTACGCCAGTACAGAAGGCCAAGATTGAAGAGTTGATCGCTGCACTCGACCACGCACAGCTCTGCGAAAAGCGACAGGGAAAGCTCGCACTCTCTAAGCGATTCATCTCAACGAGTAATGGGCGAGCGACAAAAAATAGCCGCCCCGAGATGGATGCAGCTTTTATCCAATTGCAGGCCCGCGTTGGTGCAGAAATTGCACAGACAAATTGGATAGACGGTGTTGATGATGGTGGAATAGAGATTCTGAGCGCTCGCCAAGACTTTCTCATCGAGATCTCTGGAACCAGTCGCGTTGCGACAATTGTGTTCTCCCTGCTCTTAGCAAGTGGTGCAACGCAGACTCGCTTTGCTCCGGGATTTCGTGAAACAACCCCCTTTGTGGGCGATCTCGATATTGCAATTGGAAGTTTTACAACTCAACACATCGGATATTCCTTTGATAAGCAGTGCGAAGTACTACGAAGAGAGCTCTCACTCTTCCCACTTGATCGAGAGAGTAACTATCTCGATGAACTTTCAACTCCTGAACTTCGCATTCATTGTGGCGACATTTATCCCGAAAAGCTTGCGATGTGGATGAATTCTGGACAATCATTTCTGCACATTCCAACACCACAAGCAGATGTTGCGCAGATTGGACCACTCGTTATTCCTGGTCAATCACCATGTATTCGATGTGTCGAATTAGCAGAACGAGATCAGAGCGGTGTTATCAGCACGCAACCACTGCACAATGATGGAGGCAGTGATTACCCTGTTATCGCCGCTTATTACATTGCATCCCTTGCTGCATCGCAGGCACTTGCCTTCTTTGAAAAGCAATCGAGCGAGACCACGGGGAAAGTGATCTCACTCGATTATCAATCTCTTGCACATCCGCAGGTTGTCACGATTGCTCGCCACCCTTTATGCGGTTGTGCTTTCTAGCGCTGGTTACATCTGATCTTCAATAAGACGAGCAGCTGCAATCACCTGACGTGGTGGTCGACCTGCGCGACGCTTACGTTCGATAATGACGCCATCTTCGATTAATTGGCCGCCCCATACGCCACATGGCTCTTGGCGAGATAACGCGCCATCGAGACACTTGTTACGTACTGGACATGTGCCGCAGAGCGCCTTTGCCTCTGCAATTCCCTGGTCTGTCTCAGAGTAGAAGAGCTCAGGATCTGCCACATGGCATGGCAAGGTAAAGGCCTTGGCGTTGTCATATGTAAACGTCACATCGCTCAAGCCAATCTTCTCGCCGCTATCTGCCCAGCCTGGTACCTGTAGTTCGCTGAAGAGAACTGTCATCGCTCTCACCTCTTCTCTCTGTGTGTCTGTCTTTTTCTTCTGATTCGTTTGGTTTATGGAAATAAAAAAGGACCTTCAAATCCTTAGTGGATTTGAGGCCCTTGTGGGTCTGTTCGAAGTTACTCGACTAGAGCTCCTGTGGCCTCAACCACTGCATAAAAGTTGGCGTAGAACGCTGACTTTGTTGCTGTGGGCCAAGCTGCGCGCTTATGAGTGCGCTTAGCTGTGGCTGTTGAGGTTGTATGAGCAGCAGAAGGAACAGCAGCGCGTGCGCCTGCTGTTGTTGATGTGAATACTGAATTCATCTCAACGCCTCCTGAAATAGTTCATCACGTGTGTGATGGAGCACTAAGGGTACGCGATGAGATACGGGTCTGGCAAATGAATTAATTAGCCTTGCGAACCCGCGAGTAACCCTGATTCACGCAGGAATGGGCTCGGGCTCTTGCGATATGAAATGTGTAAATCAGCCTTTGCCCGCGTAATTCCCACATAAAAGAGGCGCCGTTCTTCATCAATCGATGCATCAGATACAGGCAGTTGGCCATCGGATGCGCCAATCAAAAAGACTCGCTCCCATTCAAGACCCTTTGCTGCATGCAAAGTTGCAAGGGTGATGACGGGCATTGTGGGTGGATTATTTTGCTGAACGCGATCTTCGACTTCGCGTAAATATCCGCGCAGAGTCTTCGGTGTGAAATTGTCATCGTCATCGAGTTCGCGAGCTAAATGGAGAAGAGCTGCAATGCCATCGATTGCCTCGCCCGTTAAATATGGCTGCGCAAGGGTGCGAAGTTCATCGATCCATCCTTGGCCTTCGGCAGGGATGACAGATGCTTTACGAACTTCACTTAAGAAATCGCGTACTTCTCTGCGATCAAAGAATCGTTCGGTACTGCGCACTTGATAGGGCAGATTTAACTTCATCATGGCCCGCTCGACACTTTTTAGCTGTGAATTTGTTCGGGCCAAGATTGCTACCTCGTGTGGCACGGTTCCGGCTGCAAGTAGCTGAGTGATTTCTTCTAAGACTCCCGCAACTTCGGCGGTCTCATCAGAGTAGCCAATAACGCTCGGTTTAGAACCATGGTCATTTTGGGCAACAAGTTCTTGTCCCATTGCGCCATGGCGCAACAGCGCATTGGCGGCAAATGTAATTTCAGGTGTTGATCGATATCCAGTGCTGAGGCGAATTACTTCAGCATCAGGAAAGCGTTGTGTAAATGTATTGAGGAAGACCGGAGTAGCACCTGCAAATGAATAAATTGTCTGGGCTGGGTCTCCGACAACACAGATATCGTTTCGCTTTCCAAGCCATGCATTGATAAGTCTTTGCTGGACTGGCGAAATATCCTGATACTCATCAATCGTGAAGTAACGATATTGATCTTGAACTCGCTCGCGGACTTCGCGTTCTTCCTCCAACATTGCAGCGCAGAGAAGCAAAACATCTTCAAAGTCGATTGCAAGCTCTTGCTTCTTCACAGTTTCATAGGCGGTATAGATCTGCACCATCTGTTCTGGTAATACGCGGGGTTTCTGCATTCGCTTACTGATCTCATCGATGTAATCAGATGGCGCAACTTGTGAGACTTTTGCCCATTCGATTTCTGATGCAATATCGCGCATTAATTCGCGGTTGGTTACACGGATTGCATC
>CAIPLJ010000187.1 GCA_903865885.1 uncultured Actinomycetes bacterium
CTCTTTGGCCTTGGTTTTGATACCGCAACAGAGATTGGACTTCTCGTTCTTGCCGGTTCATCTGTCATCGCAGGTCTACCGTGGTGGGCAATTATTTCCCTGCCACTCTTCTTTGCAGGTGGCATGAGTTTGCTCGACACTATCGATGGATCATTTATGAACTTTGCCTATGGATGGGCATTCTCTAAGCCAGTTCGTAAGGTCTACTACAACATAATTATTACTGGCCTTTCAGTTGCAGTGGCGCTCTTCGTTGGAGGGCTAGAGATTCTGCAAGTGATCGCAAATCAATTCGGCGACAATGGACGGTTCTGGGAGTACTGCAAAGCATTTAACTTGAATTCAGCTGGTTATTTCATCGTGGGGGCATTTGCTGTTGTCTGGTCGGTAGCGCTGCTGCTTTGGAAATACGGCAAGATTGAGGAGCGTTGGCATAACACAGCACACGCAGCGCAAATGGCACGCGGTGAAAATACAGATCACGCTGCTGCTGGAATTGATTTAGGTCCGATTACTGATGGCTGGAAGATCGACTAAATTTAATTCGCTCTTGTGCAATCGCTGCTCCACATAGAACTATCAACGCTCCAACGGGCTCGTACCACGTCACCTTTTCATTGAGAAAGATCACGCCCACGATTACCGCGACAACAGGTGTTATATAAGTGACTGTGCTCGCGATTGCACTTCCTGCCAACTCCATCACCTTAAAGTTCCAGATATAGGCAAATCCACTTCCAAATATTCCCAGTGCCAACATCCCAAGCACTGGTCCGATTCGATATTGATCTTTTGCAACTCCATCAAAGAGATAGAACGGAAGAAGTGTTATCGCTGCAAGAGTGAGTTGAGTTGCAACTGCGGCTTCTGACTTCAATTTATATGGCAGTACATATCTGCGCGTATAGGGAAATGAAACTCCGTAGCAAGACACCGCAGCAAGTAAGACCAGAATCGCCCATAGTGGATTTTCTCCAAGTCCTTGCCATACTCCAAGGACTGTGAGTACGCCAGAGAAACCGATGACGAGACCGACGACCTGGAAGACCTTTGGTTTCTCATCTCTATTAACGACCAGAATTGCAATTAAGGTCATCAGCGGAGTTACTGCATTGAGAATTCCTGCAAGAATTGATGTGACTTTAGTTTCGGCAAGGGCAAAGAGAACTCCCGGAATGACATTGAGCAGCATCGCAACTACCCACAAATGCATCTGGATCTTTCGATCACGTGGAAGTGACGTACCGCGCAGTCGAGCAACTAGTAAGAGAGTCATTGCCCCCAGCGCACAACGACCGAAGGCAACACCGAAGGGGGTAAGGAATTCAAGGCCTAACTTGATGAAGATAAAGGAACAGCCCCATACCGCACCAAGTGCGAGGTATGAGGCTGCCCAGTGTGAACTTTTATTAGGTGAAGCTAAGCGCGAATGCACCTAGTAATGATGACAGAACCATCCAGATCCACCAAACATTGACGATATCTACATGCCAATGATCTGGCTTGTAGAGACCAAGTCGCGAACGGTTCCAATTACCTAATGAGATAAATCCGGTGAGAATCAAGTGGACAGTGTTCAAGATTGCAAACATGTACCAGCAAGAAACGTATGCACCTTTATCGAAATTAAATGGAACAGCTCCAAATTGTTGGATCTGAAGTGCAAGAGCTACAAGCGAAAGCAAAAATGCAACGAGACCAAAAGTCTTCAGCCCACTTTGATTTCCCTTGCGAACACTGCGAAGAGCGATGAAGTGTGCAATGAGTCCCACGGCAGCAACTGCAGTGATCTTCCACGCACTTGCACTGGAAATTGGAAGCACTGCAGGATTATCTCCATCTGCCTTTGGAAGCCACATATCGTTGACATTCTGTGCCTTAAGGTAGAAATAGGTAAACATCATGCTGAGTGCAAATGCAACGTCAGCGACAATGAGAAGGATTACTCCAAGGCGGTTACGACTTCCCACAACATCAGGATGTTCGTGATGTGGGTTTGTATGTGCGTGTGTATCGACGCTCATTATTTCTTCCTTCCGTAACCATAGACATCTTCTGTAACAACAGGAAGAGTTTCAAAGTTCTCAAGTGGTACAGGATTGGGAACTGTCCATTCGAGTGACTTTGCTTGCCATGGATTCATTGGCGCCTTAACGCCGCTGCGCCATGATCCGATAACTGCAG
>CAIPLJ010000188.1 GCA_903865885.1 uncultured Actinomycetes bacterium
CCTCGGTTGTTTCAGCAAAGAGTGCGCGCACCTTATCGAAGACACCTGTATAGGTTGCTGGGTTTGAGCGAGGTGTGCGACCAATTGGTGATTGATCTACGTGTACAACTTTATCGAGTTGATCGATTCCAGTGACAGTTCGATGGCGCCCAGGAACTAAACGCGCACCGTTGAGTTTGTTGGCAAGAGTTGTATAGAGAATGTCATTCACGAGTGTGGATTTACCAGATCCTGAAACGCCAGTGACGGAGACAAAGAGTCCAAGCGGGATAGCGACTTCTATATCTTTGAGGTTATTCTCTTTAGCGCCCTTAATCACAAGTTGGCGCTTAGGATCTATTGGCCTACGTGAATCTGGAATCTCAATAGATTTACGACCAGATAAATATGCTCCTGTAATTGATTCCTTAGATGCAATGAGCTCTTCATAGGAACCTGAGACAACGACCTTGCCGCCATGTTCGCCAGCACCAGGGCCGATATCAACAATCCAGTCAGCTGTGCGAATTGTCTCTTCATCATGTTCAACAACAATCAGGGTATTTCCAAGATCGCGAAGGCGCGTCAGCGTTTCAATAAGTCGGCGGTTATCGCGTTGGTGCAATCCAATTGATGGCTCATCCAAGACATAGAGAACTCCGACGAGGCCAGAGCCAATCTGAGTTGCAAGGCGGATGCGCTGTGCTTCACCACCTGAGAGAGTGGCAGCTGGTCGATCGAGTGATAAGTAATCAAGACCAACATCGAGTAAGAATCCAAGGCGAGCATGTACTTCCTTCATAACGCGTTCTGCAATCTGAGCTTCGCGCTTATTGAGAGAGACCTGCTTTAAAAATGCTGCGCAGTCATCGATCGAGAGTGCGCAGACTTCTGCGATGCTCTTTCCGCCTAGGGTGACCGCCAATACTTCAGGTTTAAGTCGAGCACCCTTACAGGCAGGACATGGAGTCTCGCGCATATAGGCCTCGTACTTATCACGACTGTAATCGCTATCAGTCTCGCTGTGGCGACGATGGATAAATGGAACTACGCCTTCGAAACCAGTTGAGTAATTGCGTACGCGGCCATAGCGGTTCTTGTACTTCACATGCACTTCATAATCAAAGCCGTTGATGATCGCCTCTTTAGCCTTGACCGATAACTTCTTCCACGGGTTATCCATTGAGAATTTCAGTTCAGTTGCTAGAGCTTCAAGTAAGCGTAGGAAATATTCGGATGATTGCCCACCAGCCCATGGCGCAATCGCACCTTCATTAATCGAGATCGAATCATCGGGAATGATGAGATCTTCATCGACCTCTAGTTTGGTTCCGATACCTGAACATTCAGCGCATGCACCAAAGGGTGAGTTAAATGAGAATGAACGAGGCTCAAGCTCTTCAAAAGATAAATTGCAATCATGGCAGGCAAGGTGCTCGCTATAGGTATGTTCCTTTTCAGGACCTTTTGCATCAACAAAGTCGAGAAGTACGAGTCCGTTACCGAGCTTAAGCGCCGTTTCAATGGAATCTGTTAGGCGTGACTTACTTTCCGCTTTGGCAGTCAGGCGATCGATGACTACTTCAATGGTGTGCTTCTCTTGCTTCTTCAGCTTGGGTGGCTCAGTCAGTTGAATGGTTTCACCATCAACTCGAGCGCGTGAATATCCTTGAGTCACTAACTCAGCAAAGAGATCGACAAATTCACCTTTACGTTCGCGAATGACCGGCGCCAGAACTTGAAACTTAGTTGTCGCAGGCATTGTCAGAATTTGATCCACAATCTGCTGAGGACTTTGGCGTGAGACCGCCTTGGAACACTTGGGGCAATGTGGGCGACCTGCACGTGCAAAGAGGAGTCTGAAATAGTCATAGACCTCAGTGATAGTTCCGACTGTAGAACGAGGATTTCGGTTTGTGGATTTCTGATCGATAGAAACAGCAGGAGATAGACCTTCGATGAAATCGACGTCGGGCTTATCCATCTGACCTAAGAATTGGCGTGCGTACGCCGACAATGATTCAACATATCTGCGCTGACCTTCGGCGAAGATTGTGTCGAACGCGAGGCTGGATTTACCTGACCCAGAGAGTCCCGTAAAGACAATCAGCGCATCGCGAGGAAGTTCGATAGAGACATCTTTGAGGTTATGTTCGCGCGCTCCGCGTACGACTAACTTATCGATGCTCATGTACCGGCCTCATCCATTCCGCGAAGTTCACGCTTTAAATCTTTTAACTCATCGCGCAGCCTTGCAGCAAGTTCA
Source organism: uncultured Actinomycetes bacterium (assembly GCA_903865885.1). Taxonomy (GTDB): domain Bacteria; phylum Actinomycetota; class Actinomycetes; order Nanopelagicales; family Nanopelagicaceae; genus Planktophila. Next base: position 2,246 of record CAIPLJ010000188.1, read on the forward strand.
AATTGAAGTTGATCTGCCGCTCCGCGCATCTGTTCGGTGAGGGAGCCTATCAATGCAATCAGTTCTTGGCGCGGCATAGAGTCCGTCGATTTCGATGAGAACGGAAGAACTGCAGAGGATTTCTTACCTTTCAAGGCCGCCATAATGTCATCGGTATCATCGCTCTCTTGCGCAATGAGGTCTGTGATATCTGAAATCTTCTTTCGCAGCGGCTGTGGGTCCACTCCCCGCTCGAGGTTATAGGCAACCTGCTTGGCACGACGTCGATTAGTTTCATCAATTGCTTTCGCCATAGAGGCAGTCATATTGTCGGCATACATATGAACTTCACCTGAAACATTTCGAGCTGCGCGTCCAATTGTCTGAATCAGAGATGTTGCAGAGCGGAGAAAGCCTTCTTTATCGGCATCGAGGATCGCGACAAGTGATACTTCGGGGAGATCGAGACCTTCACGCAACAAGTTGATTCCGATGAGAACATCGTATTCACCGCTGCGAAGTTCACGCAGAAGTTCGACACGACGAAGTGTGTCTACCTCAGAGTGAAGGTAACGAACACGGACTCCTTTCTCTTGTAAGTAATCCGTCAAATCTTCTGACATCTTCTTTGTCAACG
>CAIPLJ010000189.1 GCA_903865885.1 uncultured Actinomycetes bacterium
AGATCAGGGATTACTTCAGCTACTGATGCAATAGTTGCAGGATCATCGAGATCGCGACGAGTTGCAGTTGCTGATAGAAGAAGGTGATGTTTGACTAACAATTTAATGGTCTCAACATCTTCTTCTGAGAAACCAATTCTCTGCGCAATCGGCTCTATAAGACGCACTCCGCGCTCTGAGTGATCTTCTTCGGTGCCTTTACCAATATCGTGGAAGAGCGCGCTAAAGAGAAGGAGATCAGGTCTATGGACTTGTCGCGTAAGCGCTGCAGCATGAACCGCTGTTTCAACCATGTGGCGATCGACAGTATGGCGATGCAAGACATTGCGCTGTGGCAGGGATCGAACGGCTTTCCATTCAGGAATCCAATGGAAGATGATTTCTTCTTGATCCAGCGCTTCAAATATTTGAACCATCGATGAACCTGCGCCAATAAGAGCGATCAAATTCTCGCGAGCATCGCGGGGCCATGGAGTCGGTAGCAGTCCTATTCCGCTGCTCAGACCTGCAGATAGCTTCTCAAGTGAATCCATAGAAATAGGCAACCCGATTTGCGCTGCAGAGGCAGCTGCTCGTAGTCCTATGACAGGGTCAAGTGCGAAATCGGCATCATCGCTAATGACAACTTCCTTATTGGAGATTGAAATACCTCGTGAGAGCGAAGTAGTGCGCACTCGCTTAAAAAATCTGCCGGCACCATCGCCTCCTTTCTGCGCAAGGCGATACCAAGTCGAATCCAATAGGTAATCGACAGAACGTGCTGCCTGCGCAACTTCACTCATGAGCACATCTGCATCCGCATAACCAAGAATCTCTGCGACTTTATCTTGCTCTTGAAATAGCAATCTATCTTTATCGCGACCGCTTGCTATATGAAGAGCTTCACGGACATTGGCAAGAATGGATTCAGCGATGCTAACTCTTCCGATAGGCACTGCAATCGCCGACGATGTTGCTATCGCGCGCAGGGCAGTAATGTCTCGTAATCCACCACGCGCTTCTTTAAGGTCAGGTTCGAGAAGGTAGGCGAGTTCACCCATCCTTTGATGACGTTCTGTCAGAGATGCTTCGAGCTGAGGCAGGAAGCGCTTTGAATGTTTTCTCCATGATTCAAGAGCATCAGTCTGCACGGAATCGACCAAGTCTGCGTTTCCACAGATCAGGCGAATATCTAGAAGACCCATTGCGACTTTAAGGTCATCTTCTGCCGCACTTCGCATCTCAGAGCGAGTGCGGACAGAATGATCAATCTTTACATTCTTATTCCATAGCGGATAGAGAATTTTATTGACAAGTTCCGATAGCTCTTCATCGGGAAGCGATCCAGTATGAATAATTGCGATATCTAAATCTGACCCAGGAGATAGTTCGCCGCGGCCGAAACCTCCGACCGCGGCGATAGCTAACTCGTGCGGATTGGCAGAACTTTCCTCGAAGAGAGAAGAAAGAAGCAGATCGCCCTCGTTTGATCGTGCACGTCTTTCTCGTGTTCCCATGTCGCCAATCTTATTTGTTCTTCTTCAGTTATTGACTAGCGGATGAACTACTTAGATAGCGTCAGGACCCTTTTCGCCCGTACGTACACGGACAACCTGCTCTACCGGTGTAGTCCACACCTTTCCGTCACCAATGGAACCTGTTGATGCTGCCTTTACGATGACATCTACTACTGATGCTGCGTCTTTATCATCAACAAGAACTTCGAGACGAACTTTTGGAACTAGGTCCACGGTGTATTCAGCACCGCGATAGACCTCTGTGTGACCGCGCTGGCGACCGAAGCCACTTGCTTCAGAGACAGTCATACCGGTGATGCCTGCTGCTTGCAGAGCATCTTTAACTTCATCTAGCTTAAATGGCTTAAGAATTGCGGTAATCAACTTCATAGTGATCCACCTCCACGTGATGAGCTTGCGAATTCATATGCAGATTCGGCATGTTCCTTAAGGTCGATGCCTTCGATTTCAACTTCACGAGAGACACGGAAGCCGATTGTCTTTTCAATTGCAAAACCAATAATCAGAGTTGCAATAAATGAGTATCCGAGAACTAGACCGACGCCGAGAGCCTGCTTACCGAGAAGCGCTGTTCCACCCCCGTAGAAGATGCCATCGAGTCCGATGCTATTTACAACGTGTGTTCCGAATAGACCGATGGAGAGTGATCCCCAAATTCCGCCTACAAGGTGTACGCCAACTACGTCGAGTGAATCGTCAAAGCCAAGCTTGTACTTGAGGCCAACTGCAAGTGAGCAGAGGATGCCGGCAAGCAGACCGATTACTACTGCAGCCCATGGAGCGACGAACGCGCACGCAGGTGTGATTGCAACGAGTCCAGCAACTGCACCAGATGCGGCGCCAAGAGATGTTGCATGTCCATTGCGAATCTTTTCTACAAGTAACCAACCAAGTAGAGCGCCAGCAGTTGCAACCTGTGTATTCATAAATGCAAGCCCTGCGATGCCATTTGCAGCGAGTGCAGACCCTGCGTTAAATCCAAACCAACCGAACCACAAGAGTCCTGAACCAAGCATCACAAGTGGCAATGAGTGCGGACGCATTGATTCTTTACGCCATCCAACACGCTTTCCGAGAATGAGAGCGAGTGCAAGTCCGGCAGCACCTGCGTTGATGTGCACAGCGGTTCCGCCAGCAAAGTCTTCAAGACCTTTACCTGCAAGGAAGCCTGTACTTGTTACCTTGTCGCCGATCTTATTACCGAATGCGAATACCCAGTGTGCGACTGGGAAGTAGACAACTGTTGACCAGATAGCTACGAAGATCGCCCACGAAGTGAACTTTGCGCGATCTGCAATAGCGCCAGAGATCAGCGCTGGTGTGATGATTGCAAACATCAACTGGAAGGCTGCGAATACGAGAACAGGAATCGGATAAACGCCACCGTTATTGGTCAGATCATTTACTGCGCCACCTAGGCCGCTAAGACCAATGCCACCAAACCACGGTGAATCTGATTTATAACCAAATGCCAATTCAAAACCGTAAATAACCCAGAGCACACTTACGATTCCGATTGTCACCATCGACATCATCATCATATTGAGAACACTCTTGGTACGAACCATTCCTCCGTAGAAGAATGCCAATCCTGGAGTCATAAGAAGTACAAGTGCTGTACTTGCCAACATCCACGCGGTGTCACCGCCATTAAGAACTACTTGATCCATTTCAGGCCCATTTCGATATGAGTTCGAGTGCAGGGTCTCGTCGTTGAGATGGCGTAAAGATGGCGAAGTCGGGTTACAACCGATGGTGTGCGAGGTTAAGGGGGCGTCACAAATTGCCCCCATTTGTTACAACTGAGTTACGCGAGCAGGCCTTCGAGATATGAATCAGAGTTGAAGGGTGCGAAATCGCCAGCGCCTTCACCTGTGCCAATGTATTTAATCGGGATATCCAGGGAGCTCTCAATTGCTAGAGCTACTCCCCCTCGAGCGCTTCCATCGAGCTTGGTAAGGATCAGCCCCGTTACTTCTACCGCTTCACTAAATATCTTTGCCTGCGCAAGTCCGTTCTGACCCGTGGTTGCATCAATGACCAATAAAACTTCTGCAACCGGCAATCCTTTCTCAATGACACGTTTTACTTTGCCTAGCTCTGCCATTAAATCGCTCTTATTGTGCAGGCGTCCCGCAGTATCGATGATGAGATATTTACTTTTACTATCAATTGCGCGCTTAACGCTATCGAATGCAACCGATGCGGGCTCTGCGCCTTCTCTTCCTGCGATCACCTCGACGCCGATTCGATCTCCCCACGTAGTCAATTGATCAACGGCTGCCGCACGGAAAGTATCTGCTGCAGCAAGAAGAACTGAATCGCCATGGCCATGAAGCAAAGTGGCGAGCTTGGCCACTGAAGTCGTCTTTCCGGTTCCATTGACACCAACCACCATGACTACATTTGTCGATTGCGAATCTGCAAGAGTGCGTGACTTCTGCGAAAGTTTTGACGAAAGAATCTCCTTCACAGCAGACTCTGCATCATCTCCACGCATCTTTTGTGCGGCGGATAGAAGTTCGCTTACAAGTGCAGGACCTAAGTCAGATTGAAGTAGTTCGGTCTCAATCTCAGCCCAATCAAGTGGTGATGCAGTAGAGGTTCCACGAACCTTTGCAATCAGACGATTAAATAGACCCATCGCTTAGAACCTGATTGAACTAGGCGGTTTCAGATTCGCGAAGACGTTGCGAGATAACTTCTGTCACGCCATCGCCACGCATTGTGACTCCGTAGAGCGCATCCGCGATCTCCATGGTGCGCTTCTGGTGAGTAATAATGATGAGCTGCGAACTCTCGCGAAGCTCTTCCAGAACTGTAAGTAGGCGACCAAGGTTCACATCATCGAGTGCGGCTTCTACTTCATCGAGTACGTAGAACGGACTTGGGCGTGCCTTGAAGATTGCAACCAACATCGCAACAGCAGTAAGTGACTTCTCGCCACCTGAGAGCAGTGAGAGACGCTTAACGCGCTTTCCTGGAGGGCGCGCTTCAACATCCACACCAGTATTGAGAAGATCATCTGGATTTGTGAGGAAGAGACGACCATCTCCACCTGGGAAGAGTCGCGCAAAGATATCTTTGAAGTGTTCTGCAACTTCTTCATATGCCTGCATGAATATCTGCTGCACACGATCATCGACTTCCTTGATGATGTCGAGCAAATCTTTCTTAGTGCGCTTGAGATCTTCTAGCTGTTCGGCCAAGAACTTCAGGCGCTCTTCAAGTGCGTTGTACTCCTCGAGGGCAAGAGGGTTAATCTTTCCGAGCAGAGTAAGTGAACGCTCTGTTGCCGCCAGGCGCTTCTCTTGCTGATCGCGGCGGTATGGAATTAATTCAGTAGCAACAATTTCACCAGTATCTGTTTCGATAAATGTTGGGACATCTTTATCTGGGCCGTATTCGGCAATTAGTGTTGGAATATCGATACCGAGCTCTTCGACGGCCTTATTCTCGAGAGTTTCAACGCGCATACGTTGTTCTGCTCGTGCAATCTCATCGCGGTGCACACTTGATGTGAGTTGGTCGAGTTGTTGTGTCAATTCGCGATTTCGCGCGCGAACAGTGAGAGTTTCACCTTCGCGGTCAGAACGGTTTACCTCAAGTCGTGAACGTTCAGTCTGAGCCTTTGCAATCGAGCGTTCGATATGAATAAGTGCTTCATATGCTGCCTCTGCAATTGCTTGCGAAATCACAGCACCGCGTGCACGAGCACCTCGCCTTGATACTGCTCGTTCAGATGCTTCACGTTCTGCTTGTGCAGATGTCTCGAGCGCTTGGGCGCGAGCTGCAATCGATGTTAGACGCTCTTCTGATGTGCGCACAGCAAGTCGGGCCTCAACTTCTGTGGTGCGTGCAGTGGAAACGTCATTTCGGAGAGTTTCAGCGCGTGTGTGATCTGGCTCTGTGATCTCACCGTGGTTCTGTAATTGATTGGATGCAATAGATAGCTCGTTCTCATCTCGAGATTTCGCAGCTGTTGCTTCGTTGATTGCAAGAGTAAGACGTTCGACTTCAGCGGTTGCAGATTTGATGTTCTGCCCAGATACTGCAAGTTGTTCAGTAAGGGCAGCGATACGAGCATCTGACTCATTGAGTTTACCGAGCGCTGCATCAAATGCGGCCTGCTTACCTTCAACATCAGTTGCAGCCGATGAGATTTCAAATTTAAGGCGATCGCACTTGTGGTTGAGATCTTCTAGCTTCTTAGTTAAATCATCGACGAGCGCCTTGATTTCAATCAACGATGAAGATGATGCTGAACCGCCGCGAGCACGCTTGGATGTGATGACATCTCCATCACGAGTTACCACCGTAACTGTTGGATGTTGGCGAAGAATGGATTCTGCGCCGCGCGCATTGTCGGCAACTACCGTTGTCGCAAGAAGGGAGGCTAGGAGTTCAGAGATCTCTGAGGAGCGAACATGGTTGAGAAGTGAGGTGAGGCCACTTGGTACTTGGCTTGATGAATTGCCACCTGGTTCATATACAAGAACGTCTGCTTGACCAAGGTTCTCACTTCGCAAGGTTGTGAGCGCACTGACGGCGGATGAAAGATCTTTTACTACGACTGCATCTGCAAGTGCGCCGAGCGCTGCAGCAGTTGCTGCTTCCCATCCTGAATCAATCTGAATGAGAGATGCAATGCTTCCAAGAATCTGAACACCGCGAGAATCGCGAATAAGCGCTGCGGCGCCATCACGCGATGATGAGGTAAGTCGCATCGCCTCTAATTTGGATTCGGTGGCGTTTCGTTCACGATCTGCAGCACGTTCTGCTTCAACGAGCTCTGCATGAACACTCTTTGCTGATTCCAGCGCACTCTTAGAGTTATTAAATTGCGAATCCAGACCTTGTTCGCCTGCATCGGCGTTACCGATCTCCATCTCAAACTGCGCATAATCACTCTTGGCAGAATCGACTCGAGATTGCGCCTCAGTACGAGCCGCGTGTAGACGAGAAATTTCTTCAGTGATTGCTTCTAGTCGCGCGGCAAGCGATTTGATGTGGCCTTCTTGGCGAGCTGTTCCTTCACGTTGATCGGCGATTGCGCGCATTGCAGCAGCAATAGTGTCTTCTTCGGATTTCAAAGCGGCTTCAGCGCTTGCAAGAGATGCGGTAGCAGCGGCAAGAGCGCTCTGTGCCGCAACAACACCGTTACGCAATTGTGCTTCTTCACTGCGGAGTGCGGCAGCTTCTTGATCAAGCGCTATTGGGTCACGACCGGCGCTACGGGCTTCCTCTGCTTCTTCAGCTAAGAATCGTGAACGCTCTTGCGCCAAAGATTGTGTTCCACGGAATTTCTCGCGCAGTGCACTGAGTGAGTAGTAATTCTCTTGCGCCTTAATAAGAAGTGGGCTCTCAAAAGCAGATTGCGCATCGAGTTCTTCTTCACGCCTGCGAACCTTGTCGAGTTCTGCTTCTACCTGTCCGCGACGTTCGCGGAGCGCATTTTCGTCTGCAACTTCTGCATCAAGGGTCTTCGAGAGTGAAATGTAATCATCGGCAAGCAGACGTAACTTGGCATCGCGTAGATCGGCTTGGATTGTCGCCGCTTTCTTGGCAACCTCTGCTTGTTTACCAAGTGGTCGTAGTTGACGGCGAAGTTCAACCGTAAGGTCATTCACACGTGCAAGATTTGCTTGCATCGAGTCGAGCTTACGAAGTGCCTTCTCTTTACGTTTACGATGCTTGAGAACGCCAGCTGCTTCTTCAATAAAGCCACGTCGTTCTTCAGGAGTTGCCATCAAGATTGCATCGAGTTGGCCTTGTCCCACAATCACATGCATCTCGCGACCAATACCGGAGTCGCTTAATAGTTCTTGGATATCTAACAGTCGTGATGCTTCACCATTGATTTGATATTCACTCTGTCCATTACGAAAGAGAATGCGAGAGATAGTTACTTCTGTGTAATCAATTGGTAGTGCGCCATCGGTGTTATCAATAGTGACGGCAACTTCTGCACGACCCAGTGGTGCGCGCCCCGATGTTCCGGCGAAGATGACATCTTCCATCTTTCCGCCGCGAAGTGACTTTGCACCTTGCTCACCCATAACCCAGGTAAGTGCATCAACGACATTTGACTTGCCTGAACCGTTGGGACCGACCACACAGGTGATGCCAGGTTCGAGGCGAAGAGTGGTCGCCGAAGCAAAGGACTTAAATCCTTTGAGGGTCAGACTCTTCAAATACACGCGGTAAACCTACCGTTCAGCGCGCCATTGGTATAAAAGCGACTCAGTTCAAGTTGTACTTGAGGGTTTACTGTGGTGTTTGAGAAAGTAATTCATATGCTGTGCGCGCTGCAGATTGTTCTGCTTCTCGCTTACTTTTTCCAAGGCCTTCGGCAATCGATTCGCCAGAAACCATTGCAACAGCAGTGAAACTCTTATCGTGATCAGGGCCTGTCTCTGTAACGAGATATTCGGGTGAACCTTTTCCAAGTGCTGCAACCAACTCTTGAAGAGCGGTCTTTCCATCAAGGCCTGCACCTTTTGCCATCGCGCTATCGAGAGTCTCTTTGATAAGTGCGCTAATAACTCGTGTTGTCGCATCAAAACCGCACTCGAGATAGATGGCGCCAAATAGCGCTTCTAGAGCATCTGCAAGAAGTGAGTTCTTATCGCGTCCATTGGTAACTTCTTCGCCTTTTCCAAGTCGAATATATTTTCCAAGTTCGAGTGTGCGCGCGATGTCTGCGAGCGCACGCATATTGACGATGCCAGAACGAAGTGGCGATAAACGGCTCTCATCTAATTCTGGATATTTGATGTAGAGCTCTTCGGTAACAATGAGACCGAGAACTGAATCGCCTAGAAATTCAAGGCGCTCATTTGTTGCAGTTAACCCAGTCTCATATGCATAAGACCGATGGGTAAAAGCTAGCTCAAGCACTTCCGGAGAGAGGCTAATTCCGAGTTGCTCAAGAAGTTTTGAGTACAGATCAGACCTCTAGAACCTGACGGCGGTTATAGGTACCGCATGTAGGGCATGCAACGTGGTTGAGCTTTGGCTGCTGGCACTGTTGGCATGTTGAGATAGCCGCTGCAGTTGTCTTCCACATGCTTCGTCGTGAACGTGTCTTCGAACGAGACATTTTTCGCTTTGGTACTGGCACGGTAATCGTCCTTTATCTTGATGAAATCTAGTGAGCTACAAACGTGTGGTCTGCCGCCGTTATGGGGTAAGTATCGCTTATTTCTCGGGATTGCCAAAATCGAGATTCTCAAGGCCCGACCAGCGAGCATCGATGACCTCATGAGCGTGGTCTTCCGGCAGGCTCGCCCACTTCTCCCCGCAATCTGGGCAGAGCCCCAAGCACTCCTCGGAGCAGAGTGGGTTCACAGGTAAGGTCAAAATAATTGCATCAATGATTGGAATCTCAAGGTTCATGAGATCACCTTCCATCTGAAGTTCATCTTCAATCTCAAGGTCAATATCTTCATCATCGCGCTTCTTCTTGCGACCTTTTTCATTGGTCGGTTCATATCGGTAGAGCTCTTGAATCTTGCGATCGATAACTACTTCAACGGACTCGAGGCAACGAATACATTCGCCAATCGCAACGGCGTAAATTTCAGCGCTCAGAAGCACGCCCTCAGTGACAGATTCAAGGCGAATATCGGCCTCAATGACATCGCCTTCAGGCACAGCAATGAGCGGCACTCCGATACGAGTTGGCGCCTCGATATCGAGCTCATACTCCTTGAGTTCGCCGGTTCGACGCGGAAGCTCGTAGGTGTTGAGAATAAAGGGGGTGTTCTTCTTACTCATCGTTGACGCTCTTAACTAATTATCAGCGTTGAGCTGAGAAAGAATATCTTTATCGTCAGCGCCTTCGAGGCGTTCACGACCACGTGCAACGGCATCCATCGTCTTATTGAGGATTACTTCAAGAGTTGCAAGGCGTCCATCAATATATGCCTCAACCTCACGGCGCTCATCTTCGGCAATTTCGCGAGCTTCATGAAGGATCCGTTGTGCTTCATCACGCGCGGCTTGCACGATAGAAGTCTGTTCGACCATACGAGCAACATCTTCGCGAGCAGAGGCGATCATTGATTCAGCGCTCATGCGACCTTCTTCAATGATGCGCTCTTTATCAGCGATGATTGATTCGGCTTCATCTAAATCTGACGGCAGGAAGTCGCGAGCTCCTTCGAGGATCTCGAGCATCTCGCCACGATGGACTACGCATGAGGCAGAGAGTGGAACTCCTCGGGCTTCTTCAACAACTGCAATTGCTGTATTGAGTTTCTCAATCGAATCCATTGTCATTTCTGTTCTCCTGCTCTAGCTCGTAACGCTTCATGGACATTTGCTGGAACCATCGATGAGACATCTCCACCGTAATGTGCGAGCTCCTTAACAATTGATGATGATAAGAATGAGTGTGCGGGAGAAGTGGCCATGAACATTGTCTCTACACCCGATGCCTGGATATGAACCTGTGCCATCTGCATTTCGTAATCAAAGTCAGTGACTGCGCGGAGTCCCTTAACGATTGCTTGTGCGCCATTCTTCTTGCAATATTCGACGAGTAAGCCGCTGCCAGAATCAACGCGGACATTGGGAAATTTCTTCACATTCTCACTGATCATCTTCATGCGTTCTTCGACTGAGAAGAGCCCGGATTTATTACGATTGACGAAGACTGCGACAATCACTTCATCAAATTGCCCACTGGCGCGCTCGATAATGTCGAGGTGGCCAAAGGTGATGGGATCGAAGGAGCCCGGGCACACTGCGCGTTTCATGGTGCAAACGCTAGCAATGATTGCTGAGGTTATCCATTTTCCCCATCTACACGCGTAGGAACTCCATAAAAAATTGTTGCCTGCCCGTATTTCTTTTGACGCACTTCTTCGAGTCCTTCGGGCCATGAAATCTCTTTCACGCGACTATTGCGTTCGATTGCAATAAGAGCCTGTTGATCGATAAAGCCACCATCGCGCAATTGAATAAGTGTTTCAATGACATCAACGTCATCAACTTCATACGGTGGATCGATATAAATGAAGTGATAAGGCTGCGCGGCCTTATCTTCGAGGAAGCGATGAACGTGCATTGAGTACAGATGGAAAATTCCGGGACATCCCGCACTCTTGAGATTCTCCAAATTACTTGCGATTGCCTTGGCGGCAAAATCATCTTTCTCGACCGCATGAACGAGCGCTGCTCCACGCGAAAGCGCTTCAAGTGCAATTGCACCTGTTCCTGCATAGAGATCTAAAACATTAAGTCCATCAAATTCCCCGAACTCAGATGTCAACGTTGAAAAGAGCGCTTCGCGTGCTCGATCTGATGTGGGGCGAGTCGACGATGCCACTGCATCGATAGAACGTCCTTTAGCAAGGCCAGCGATAATTCTCATCATTAAGCCTTATCTATATATTCAGAAGCTGCATCCGCTTGAATGTCTGCAAGCTCTGTCGCTAAAAGTGGGAACTGTGAAAGTCCTAATTCGAGAATTATAGATGCATCTTCACGTGCCTGCTCAATCATCGATTCGTCCCTAAGAACTCGCAGCAATCGCAGGTGTGAACGCCCTCCTGATTGGCTAACACCTAATACATCTCCTTCGCGTCTTTGCTCGAGATCTATGCGAGAGAGTTCAAATCCATCGAGAGTTCCAGCAACTGCATCTAGTCGCTCTCGTGCTGATGTCTCTGCCGGGGCACTTGTGACAAGTAGACAGAGACCCGGGGATGTTCCACGACCAACGCGACCACGCAGCTGGTGCAACTGAGAAACACCGAAGCGATCGGCATCCATAATGACCATCACTGTTGCATTCGGAACATCGACTCCGACTTCGATGACAGTTGTTGAGATCAAGACATCAATTTCTTTATCCGTAAATGCTCTCATCGTTGAATCTTTGAGCTCTGCACTCTGTCGGCCATGGAGTGGTGCCACCTTTACGGTTTTGAGTGCTCCTCCAGAGAGAAGTGGCCCAAGCTCTTCGACAGAAGCAATCTCTGTACTGCTCTCTCCCATGAGGAAATCAATATCAGAATCTTCAGGAGTTCCTGCAGAAATTCGCGGAGCAACGATGTATGCCTGATGTCCCTGTGAGACTTCTTCGGTGATTCGCTCCCATGCTCGCTCTAAGAAACCTGGTTTCTCGAGAACAGGGATTACATGCGTTGTGATGGGTTGTCGACCCAATGGCAATTCGCGCAACGTTGATACATCGAGATCTCCGAAGACGGTCATTGCAACAGTTCTAGGAATTGGAGTCGCTGTCATCACAAGAAGATGTGGAGGATTCTGCGCCTTGCTCTTGAGAGCATCGCGTTGTTCGACACCAAAGCGATGTTGTTCATCGACAACGATGAGACCTAGATCGTTAAATGCAACGCTCTCACCCAAGAGAGCATGGGTTCCAATCACAATTCCTGCAGCACCCGATGCAGCAAGTGCAAGTGCATCCTTTCGTGCAGCTGCACTTTGTGAGCCTGTAATGAGAGTTACTTGTGTCGCGATATCTGAGCCACCGAGCATGCCGCCTTGTGAAAGAGGACCGAGAAGTTTTTCAATAGTGCGAAGGTGTTGCGCAGCAAGTACTTCGGTAGGTGCAAGAAGGGCTGCTTGTCCCCCGTTATCAATGACGGACAACATTGCGCGCAGCGCCACAACAGTCTTACCTGAACCAACTTCACCTTGCAGCAAGCGATGCATAGGGTGCGGTTGCGCCACATCATCGGCGATTTCCTTTGCAACTTCTTTCTGGCCCGCAGTAAGTTCGTAGGGAAGAGATGCATCGAGTGCATCGAGTAGCCCACCGCTGCGTGCAGGTCTTGCCACTGCATCGAGATTTTTGAGTTCTTTCCGCCTTGTTAAAAGAAGCAATTGCAAGAGGAATGCTTCATCGTATGTGATGCGTTGGCGCGCTTTCTCGGCAGTATCGAGATCTACTGGATTGTGAAGTTGCACAATTGCTTGATGCAGAGTCGGATAGCCATATTTTTCACGTATGGATTCGGGCAAGAAATCTGGAACTTCATCGAGGGCGCCTACTGCTAATTCAATGCACTGAGCAATCTTCCACGATGGCAACTTTGCACTTGCCGGATACATAGGCAGATACTTGCCAGCAAAACTTTCGACAGCCGCATCAACATCATTGCCATCTGCAATGAGCTCATAATCTGGGTGGGCCAGTTGTCGTTTCCCGTTGAAGACGCCAACTTTGCCTGCGAAGAGTCCTTGTTTACCGACCTTGAGCTCTTTCTCGCGCCAGGCTTGGTTGAAGAAGGTGAGCGATAACTTCGCTGATCCATCGGTGACGATTACTTCGAGAATATTTCCTTTACGGCCCTGCAATCTGCGGCTAGATGCGCTAAAGATTTCAGCGAGAATTGTTACCTCATCGCCTTCATTGAGCTCTGAAATATTGGAAAGCTCGCCACGTACTAAATATCTGCGAGGGTAGTGATGGAGTAAATCTCCAACGGTTGTATAGCCAAATAAATCTTTCAGCACTTTTGTAGTGCGATCACCCAGGACTCCGACGAGTTTGGAATCAAGGGTGGCCATGGCGTTATTCTCTCCTTACAAGTGCTCACTCGACCTTACTTTTCGCATGGATTTTGGCGGATTCGCCCTATCCCGCCCCCTCTTGCTACCCTTACGCCCTGTTCCTCGTAGGAACGAGAATTCTTTAGATCTAAGGAATTTGTAATCTAGAAGGAGTACCGACATGGCATCTTCATGCGACATCTGTGGCAAGGGCCCAAGCTTTGGCAATAACGTTTCACACTCACAGGTGAAGACACGTCGTCGTTGGAATCCAAATATCCAGCGTGTAAAGACACTTGTTGCTGGTGCATCAAAGCGTCAGAACGTTTGTACTTCATGCCTTAAGGCTGGAAAAGTTACTCGCTAACTACTTACTTTGATCGAAGTGGCTCCAGGAAACTGGGGCCACTTTGCCTTTCACCCCTGAAATTCCGCTTCCTGATTCCACAGTTCCAATTCTAATTCCAGGCAAATTAACACCCGTGGCAAGCAGAGCGTGATCTTCTCCCCCTGCAAAAATCCACTGGAAGACATCTATCTTCAACTCATCTGCAAGGCTAGATAAATCTGCAAATTCACTTGCTTGAGAAATCAGGGATTGATCCAGAGCTAGCTGCACACCTGATGCTTTTGCGATCTGTTCAGCCTGAGTTAATACTGAATCACTGACATCGGCCATCGAAGTCGCCTTGCTGAAATCACATGTGTAATCCAACGTAGGTGCAGAAAATTCCGAAAGTGCTTTTTCAGCAATTGCACTATTAATTGAAACTTCTCGTGTGAGTAATTCAAGTCCGGCTGCTGACCATCCTGTTAATGAGGAGAGGTAGAGGCCATCTCCCACCTGTGCACCACTTCGAAGAATGGGTGATTGCGCAGCGCCCATGGCGGTCATCGAAATCATAATTTTAGGTCCGCGCGCAACATCGCCACCAACGATATGTGCTCCTGCAAGGTCAGCTTCGTGCTTCATACCTCTGGCTAAATTTTCAATCCATTGCAGTGTCTCATTACCCGTGAGGGCAACGGATGCTGTCAAAAAGTCGCAGCGCCCTCCCATGGCCAAGATATCTGCGACATTGGCAGCAGTTATCTTTCGCCCAATATCAAAGGCCGATGACCACTCGAGTTTGAAGTGCACATCTTCGACTGCCATATCTGAGGTGATAAGAGACTGCGTAGAAGTTCCAAGAACGGCTGCATCATCGCCGATTCCAACAATTACTCGGGGATCTGTGGTGGCGAAAATCTTCTGCAACGCAGATATAACATCGCTCTCTTGAAAACCCATAGCCATAACACTATTGGATGAGATAGCGTTAGGGCGAAGCGAGAGGATTACACATGTCAGTACAGGCCTACATCTTGATTCAAACCGAAGTTGGCAAAGCGTCGTCAGTTGCTGCAGCTATCAATACGATCCCTGGCGTATCACTGGCCGAGGGTGTCACTGGTCCTTACGATGTGATTATGCGCGCTGAAGCTCCATCCATGGAAGAGTTCGGTCGCGCAAT
>CAIPLJ010000190.1 GCA_903865885.1 uncultured Actinomycetes bacterium
CCGCCTGTATCCATGATGATGAAGCGTCGTCCGCCCCATTCGCATTCATATTGCACTCGATCACGTGTAACTCCTTGTGTATCTTCAACGATTGCTTCTCGGCGACCAATAAAACGGTTGATGAGAGTTGATTTACCAACGTTTGGTCGGCCAAGAATCGCAACGATTGGTAGACCTAAAAGTGATCTCTGTGAAAGAAGTTCCCAGATGCGATCGGTGGTCTCTTCAAGAGTGAGCTCAGTTGAATCAATGGGAACAGCATCAAAGGCCATAGCAAGTGGTGAAATCGCACGTGTTGAATCAATCTCATCGCGAGATGCAAGTGATTGCGCAACCGCCTCTGCTCCATGCGAGTCATCGGCTAGCTCTGCATCTCGTCGTGTAGCACGAGCTGAAATATCAGCTGTGAGATAGATCTTCAGCGCTGCATCAGGACAGACAACTGTTCCGATGTCACGGCCTTCGACGACGATTCCGCGATCGGCTTTGGCAATAATTGAACGTTGAAGAGTAAGGAGCTCAGCGCGAATTTCAGGAAGGGCGCTGATGACAGATACCTTTTCTGTTACTTCGTGGGAGCGAATCTCAGATGAAATATCTTTTCCGCCAAGAAAAACTTTAGGATCGCGCGGATTTGCATTGAATGTAATCGGTGAATCAATGACTGCAGAGATAATATCTTTTGGATTTTCACTCTTTATCGATAAAGCAAGAAATGTGATCGCGCGATAGAGAGCGCCCGTATCGAGATAGTTCCAACCTGCACGAATCGCAATACCTTTAGAGGTGCTGGATTTGCCAGAGCCGCTTGGGCCATCTAGCGCAACAACAATCATCTTCACAGCCCATCTTTAGTTGGTTAATTCTATTGCTTAATCCTTTTTACAATTACCTAGCATTTGTCGGATACTGCTACTGACGAGGTGAGTGAACGCTCCACCCATGTGATTTCAAGTGTTCAGATAGTTTTGCAGCATCAATGTCAGAGAGTGCAAGGGTGATCAAACCCGTGAATTGACCCGGACTATGTTCAATCGATAGGTCTTCAACGTTTACAGAAGCGCTTGCACATTCATCAAAGAGCGCTGCCAATTGACCCGGCTTATCCTCGATCACAATCGGGAGATATGTGTACTCGCGGGCCTTGCCACCATGCTTGCCAGGAATGCGAGCACGACCTTCTTGGCCCTCTTCGATCAATTTCGCGATAGAGCTTTCATCATCGAGTGAATTGATGAGCGTTCCCAAATCACTATGAAGTGATTTCAAGAGCGGTTCTAACGCGCCTCGATTTGCAGCGATGATCTCTCGCCAAAGCTTTGAATCAGAGGCGGCAATGCGCGTGGTATCTCGCAGGCCAGCGCCGGCTAGTTCAAGCCAACTAGCTTCTCCCCCGATCAGCTGCTTTGCCAGAAGGGATGAGACCAATTGCGGAAGATGAGATATGAGAGCTACCGCCTTGTCATGCTCTGAGGAATCTAGATCGACTAGATGAGCTCCGAGAATTTCAATAAGTTCATGTGCCTTTGCCCGTACATCACCATCGATGCCTTGACTGTCGATAACCCAGGCCCTTCCCTGGAAGAGATCTGCGCGAGCAGATTCGGCCCCGCCCATTTCCCGTCCAGCCATCGGATGTGTGGGAAGAAAGCGTGTGGTTGGAATTGCAGAAGTTGATACCTCAACCTTAACTTTAGACTTAACTGACCCTATATCTATAAATGCTGACTCTGGGTTGGTGGCATATTCACGATCCAGAAGTGATTTCACCGCTCCCAGAGGCGTTGCAAAGATGACGAGGTCAACAGGGGCGCTCGATGGGCTCTTTACAAGGTCGCCAGCTAGCGCTTGCGCTCGGGGGTCGTTATCGACCATCGTCACGCCTACCCCTTTGAGGGCAAGACCGAGGCCTATAGAGGTCCCAATAAGGCCAGAACCGAGGATTCGAACGTGGGAAAGGGTCATTTCGCGCCTATTGGGCTATATCTCGACGAAGCGCCTTAGCTCCATGGAGGTAGATATGAGCGATATCGCTCTTAGGAAGAGGGCTTTCCACATGCGCCATTACCCGAATCGTTCGAGGAAGAGCTCCTGGTACATCGATCTCAACGGAGCAGATCAGCGGGGTATTTTCAAAGCCAAGGGAGCGAGCCGCCGCTGCCGGGAAGGTCGCGGTCAGATCAGGGCTAGATGTGAAGAGGACTGAGATGACGTCATCGGCTGTGAGTGAATTGACCGAGAGAATTTCCAGGATCAGCTCTTGGGTGGCTGCAGTTATAGCCTCGGCTGTATTGGCCTCGACTTGGGTCGCCCCTCGAATTGCGCGCACTGACATTGGGCAATCGTACCCGCATGAGAGCTATGTGGCAGTTATATTCTTATAGTTTTGCCGATAAAGAGATTTAACAGTTATACGCTTTCGATAAGAATGAAAATGCACACCATGATCTTGGTGAGTGCAATCCCCTGGAAGTCAATATCGATAAATCGCTTTCTCAGATAGCACTTCACGCTTGATTATATCGATAAATAGATATTGCTGACTCTGTCAAATGAAAGTATAGATTTATAGATATATCGTTTTAGAGATGCAATAACGACTTATATCTTTATATCTAAAGCATTTTGCAGACTAAGCAATTCAGCGGCATTGAGATCACGCCATCTACCTTCGGGTGTATCGCCCAGAGAGATCGGACCAAAGTTGGTTCGAATCAATCTCAGGACATCGACCCCGACCGCCTCCATGAGTCGGCGGATGATGTGATAACGACCTTCGTGGATGGTGACCTCAATCCATTGGGGAGAGAGGTGTTTGAACTGTAGGACTCGACCCATGCCATCCTCTAACTCGATCCCTTTGAGAAGGACCTTATCTACCCCAACCGGCAGCTTGCCGTCGAACTCAATGATGTAGGTCTTCTCAAGACCAAAAGAAGGGTGGGTGGCTCTAAAGGTCAAATCCCCATCATTGGTAAGGAGAATCAACCCTTCCGAATCTTTATCCAGACGTCCTACGTGAAAGAGTCGCTCAGTCCGTAGGTCGATAAAGTCAGCTAAAGAGGGACGACCTTCAGGGTCGAACATCGTTGACAGAACACCCTTTGGCTTATGAAGTACTAAATAAGACTTAGACACAGAACGCATAATTGTCTCGCCATCAACGGCTACTTTAACCTTTTCAGGGTCAAATTTGGCTCCGAGCTCGCGGATCTGATGGCCATCGACTGTGACTCGCCCATCCATAATGAGCTCGTCGGCTCCGCGCCGTGAGGTAATTCCAGCGTCGGCAATAATCTTATTAAGGCGCATTTCGGCCATGTGGCTATCCATTCTCGACAGTCAACTCCCCCGACAGAGATGCGGGAGGCTTGAGGAGAAGTGTAGAGCGTTACTTAGTCTGTAAGCGAATCGAGGATCTCATCGAGGCCATCGATATCAGGCAGATGAGGCGCAAGAGGTGGCAGATCGGTCAGAGCATTGAGCCCCAGCCGCTCGAGGAAGTAGCTGGTGGTCTTGTAAAGGATAGCGCCGGTCTCATTCTCGACCCCGTACTCCTCGACCAGGCCTCGGGTAATGAGGGTCTTCATCACCGCTTCGACATTGACGCCTCGGATAGCTGAGACTCGGGCTCGCGAGATTGGCTGGCGGTAGGCGATAACGGCCAAGGTCTCAAGAGCTGCCTGGGTAAGGCGGTTCTGCTGTCCGTCGAGGACGAACTTCTCAACGACTGCGCTGCAATCGGGATGGCTATAGAAGCGCCATCCCCCATTGATCGCCTTGAGCGTGAATCCACGATCTTCATAGGTAGGAACAAGCGCTTCCAGAGCGTCGACAACTTGATCTACGGTGACTTGAAGGACTGATGCCAGGGTCAGCTCGGTGACAGGCTCATCGACGACCATCAAGATAGCCTCGATTGAGCGAGCCAGGGCTGCCGGATCAAATACATGCGAGAGCTGGCTATCTTCAACGACTTCTAGCGCTGGAGTCTCGACTTCGTGGGCCTCGACATCATGATTAGGCATTTTCTTCCTCTTCTGTCTCATTTAATTTAGAAATTTCAGCGGCTGGCTCATCTTCCATGAGCGAGACCGGGATATCGAACTCATCGGAGGCTAGGACTTCGCCCTCATCGGATCCGACCCAGCTAATCTGGAGTTCGCCCAATGCCATTACCTGCTCAAAGCGGAGCGCGCCCTGCTTATAGAGATCGAGTAGGGCCAAGAATCGAGCCACGATCACCAGGGTTGAATCTGCACCCTGGATCAGGTTACGAAATGAGAGCGTGCGACCCTTGCGCAGGGCTTCGACAACGAGTTTTGACTCTTCAGCCACGCTCACGAGGGCGCTATGGAGGTGCTGGACCGCGACCAGTGGTGGCGCCTTAGGCGTGAGAACTCGTTCTGCTATTGCAGCAAAGCGCATAGCACCTACCCCGATAAGAACCTCCGGTAGCAGGGATGCAAGAGCCGGGTCGAGGGCGACCACGCGTGGGAATGACTTATCGGCGAGGGCTATCGCATCCTGGAAGGAGGCTGCAATCTCCTTAAATGCTCGATATTGGAGCAGACGGGCAAAGAGAATATCGCGGGCTTCAAGGAGAGCTAGATCTTCCTCATCTTCGATCTCCCCGCTTGGCAGCAAGCGCGCCGCTTTGAGATCGAGCAGGGTGGCTGCAATTACGAGGAACTCGGTCGCTTGATCGAGTCGCCAGCCCTCACCGCTCTCTTCGAGGGCTCGGATAAAGGAGATGAATTCATCCGTGACCATACTAAGTGAGACTTCAGTGATATCCATTTTATGGCGCGAAATAAGCTGGAGCAGAAGGTCGAAGGGGCCATCGAAGTTGGCGAGGTGGACGCTAAAACCACTCTCGGGAGCGATATTTTCAGCATCATCCGAGGTGATTTCAGTTGGTGTAGCAAGACTTTCCACGAGGGAACAGTACTTGCTTACTTGCAGTTCATTGCGCTTTACGCGTAGAGTCGCGACAACTGAAAAGAGGTTTCTCGCTTGAACGCTAAATCGACATTTGACGATGATGTGGCAACTACCGCCAACCTCCTCGGGCGAACACCTAAGAATTTTCCAATCCCAGCACCCATCACCGAGCACGGTGATGCAAAGGTCATCTCCATCTTCAATCAAAAAGGTGGCGTTGGTAAGACAACAACAACTATCAACTTAGGGGCTGCGATCGCAGAGCTCGGTCGTCGCGTTCTCCTCGTCGACTTCGACCCACAGGGTGGTTTATCACTTGGCCTCGGCGTCAACGCACATGCGCTTCCACTTGAGAACACCGTGTATTACGCACTCATGACACAAGATGCAAATATCGATGAGATTGTTTTGAAGTCATCTGTTGCAGGTCTTGATTTCCTTCCAGCTAACCGCGATCTAGGTACAGCGGAAACAACTCTTGGCGCTGAAATCGGTGGCCAGCAATACTTAAAGCGCGCACTTGCCAGACTTCGCTCTGAATACGATGTCATCTTGATCGACTGCCAGCCAACAATGGGACAGCTGACGATCAACGCACTCGTTGCATCAGATGAAGTCATCGTTCCATTGCAGTGCGAGTACTTTGCCCTCCACGGATTTATCGAACTGAAAGGCAATATCGATAAGGTCCGCAGCTTCCTCAATCCACAGCTTAAATTGGTGGGAATTCTTGCGACGATGTACGAGCGTAAGACTCTGCATAACCGCGAGGTCCTCACTGCAATTCTTGAGAAATATCCTGATGATGTATTTGAAACTATTATCGCTAAGACAATTCGATTCTCTGAAACAACGGTTGCAGGCGAACCAATTACTGCATATGCATCATCTTCCGGTGGTGCGCAGTCATATCGTCGACTTGCACGCGAACTTATAGCCCGAGGAGGCGCCCGATGACCCGCAGAGCTAGCTTGCCCGGAGCAGATGAACTATTCCGCGCCAATACCCCAGCGCTCAGCGCAGTTCGTCAGGTTGCAGAACCAATTCAAACTTCCGCACCCGTTACATCGGTAACGCAGAGCGCAACACCAAAGACGAAGAAGGGTGTTCGCACAATTTCTCGTCGACGTGTTACTGCTGCTGAAAAATCTCCATCAGGTCGCGAACTTCATGAAGAGAAGATCACTGTCTACATCTCAACAGATGAACTCTTTGATCTGGACCAAGCACGTCTGATGCTTCGTGGAGATTTAGGACTTGCAGTAGATCGCGGGCGTATCGTTCGTGAATCAATTGCCGTGATTATCGCTGACCTTGAAGCAAAGGGTGATCAAAGCATCCTTGCTCGTCGTCTTCGCGGTATCTAAAACTACTTCGCGCGCGGATGCGCAGTGCTATAACTCTCGCGCACTTTATCGATAGTAATAAGTGTGTAAATCTGCGTTGTCGTCACTGAAGAGTGGCCCAATAGCTCTTGCACAACTCGGATATCTGCTCCCCCGTCGAGCAAATGCGTTGCATAGGAATGTCTAAAGACGTGCGGAGAAACTTTTCCCTCTAGCCCCGTTGCTACAGCTGCATCCAAAACAATCTGCCATGCGCTCTGCCTAGAAAGACGCTTTCCTCGGGAGTTGAGAAAGAGCGCCGGTTCACTCTTGGAATTCTTCGCAGCCAAACTGGGTCTGGTGCGAGTGAAGTAATCTTCAAGAGCTGCAACCGCGAACTTTCCAAGCGGAACAATGCGCTCCTTGGAACCTTTTCCGCGAAGTTTAAGTACCGTCAGATCTCCATCACTGGTCTGCGAGATGGAGATATCAGAGGTGTTGACTCCGACAATCTCGCTGACTCGACCACCGGATGAATAGAGAAGTTCGAGTATTGCACAATCTCGCAATGAGATTGGATCCCCTTCTCGCTTGGCAGATTCAATAAGACTCGTAATCTCATCAACCGACAACGCTTTAGGTAGCTTGCGAGAGATTTTTCCACTAACAATTTCAAGAGTCGGATTGAAAATCCCAAACTCCAGTTGGCCATACTTATAGAAACCCTTAACGGCAGAGAGCGTTCGATTGATGCTAGATGGAGCTAGCCCTGCATCTTTCAACGAGACCTCAAAATCAACTAAATCCTGAGGCGACAATTTCTCAAAATCCCTTTTAGACGTTCCTAAGAAATCCGCAAATTTACCGAGATCTCGCGAATATGCGGAGACCGAGTTGCTTGATAATCCACGTTCAATACGCAATTGATCGAGGTAGGAGGTGCGCGCTGCCTCGAAATTCATAGCGCAACTCTAATTTAGTGAGCGCCCTTACGAACCAGCGCTGCTGCAATTAAACCGACAAAGAGTGGATGTGGACGGGTAGGTCGTGAGCGCAGCTCAGGGTGCGCTTGGGTTCCTACGTAGTACGGATGGACTTCCTTGGGAAGCTCGACAAATTCAACGAGATCGCGATCTGTGAACATTCCAGAGAAGACCAAACCCGCCTTTGCGATTTGATCGCGGTATTGATTATTTACTTCATAGCGATGGCGATGGCGTTCTGAAATCTCGTTAGTTCCA
>CAIPLJ010000191.1 GCA_903865885.1 uncultured Actinomycetes bacterium
GCATCTTTCTCAATGTGCTTGCGATATTCATCGAGAGTTGTCGCACCGATTGTCTGGAGTTCGCCACGTGCGAGCATTGGCTTAAGGATGCTTGCTGCATCGATTGCACCTTCTGCTGCTCCTGCGCCAACGAGTGTGTGAATTTCATCGATAAAGATAATAATGTCGCCGCGAGTCTTGATCTCTTTCAGCACTTTCTTAAGGCGCTCTTCGAAATCTCCACGGTAGCGAGAACCAGCAACTAGTGCACCTAAATCAAGTGAGTAGAGCTGTTTATCTTTCAGAGTCTCTGGGACATCGTTCTTGGCAATTGCCTGAGCAAGTCCTTCGACAACTGCTGTCTTTCCAACGCCTGGTTCGCCGATCAATACTGGGTTATTTTTTGTGCGACGAGAGAGAACCTGCATCACACGTTCGATTTCTAATTCGCGACCAATGACTGGGTCTAGCTTTCCTTCGCGAGCAGCTTGTGTGAGGTTACGACCAAATTGATCGAGGACGAGAGATGTTGATGGAGTTCCTTCTGCAGGTCCACCTTGTGCAACTGTCTCTTTACCTTGGTAACCAGAGAGAAGCTGAATAACTTGTTGGCGAACGCGGTTGAGATCTGCGCCGAGCTTTACAAGTACCTGTGCTGCAACGCCTTCGCCTTCGCGAATAAGTCCGAGCAAAATATGTTCTGTGCCAATGTAGTTGTGGCCAAGTTGTAGCGCTTCACGCAATGAGAGTTCGAGAACTTTCTTTGCACGTGGTGTAAATGGAATATGGCCACTTGGAGCCTGTTGGCCTTGTCCAATAATTTCTTCAACTTGTGCGCGAACGCCTTCAAGTGAAATTCCGAGAGATTCAAGACCCTTTGCTGCAACGCCTTCACCTTCATGGATGAGGCCGAGGAGGATATGTTCAGTACCGATGTAATTGTGATTGAGCATGCGTGCTTCTTCTTGAGCTAGGACAACAACGCGTCGAGCTCGATCGGTAAAGCGCTCAAACATGGGCAGAACTCCTTCTACTTAAGTGGTGCTGCGGTAAGCCTATAACCCAGCCTAGGGAAGGCGCGAGGTGGATAGCGTCGTACCCATAGAACCCCATATGTAGGGTCGATATTCCCAGTAGTGGCTATTGATTGGGCTAAAGCCAGTATTCATTGGGCTAAAGATTGAGCAGCATGCGGGTATTGCCGAGGGTATTGGGCTTTACCGACTCGAGATCAAGGAATTCCGCTACACCCGCGTCATAGGAGCGCAGAAGCTGTTGATAGACATCAGGATCGACAGGTGTGCCGTGAATCTCTTCAAATCCATGGCGACTAAAGAACTCTGTTTGAAATGTGAGGCAGAAAATTCTGTCGACGCCGACTTCGCGTGCACGTTCAATAATACGTTCGAGAATCTTGTGGCCAATTCCTTGTTTCTGCAGATTCTTCTCAACTGCAACGGTACGAACTTCAGCGAGATCTTCCCAGAGAGTGTGAAGTGCTCCGCATCCGACAACTTTTCCATCGAGTTCAGCAACGGTAAATTCTTGAACGCCTTCATAGAGCGTCACTGTCTCCTTAGCAAGCATCTGACCAGGGGCCGCATAGGAATCGACGAGTTCGCGAATTGCTTTGACGTCAGAAGTTTTAGCCGAACGAATTACCAACATTATTAATCAACTTCTGGCTTTACGAGTGGGAATAAAATAGTTTCGCGAATACCAAGTCCGGTAAGTGCCATGAGAAGGCGATCAACGCCCATTCCCATTCCGCCCATAGGTGGCATTCCAAATTCCATTGCGCGCAAGAAATCTTCATCCACTTGCATCGCTTCAAGATCGCCCTTGGCGCCAAGTTGTGCCTGTTCGACAAGGCGATTGCGTTGAATAACAGGGTCGATCAATTCGGAATATCCGGTAGCAAGTTCGAATCCATCGATATAGAGATCCCACTTTTCTACAACACCTGGAATATCGCGATGTGCGCGAACAAGTGGTGATGTATCGACGGGATAGCCCATAACAAAGGTAGGTTCAATCAATTTATCTTGCGCTACATGCTCAAAGATCTCTTCGGCGAGCTTTCCTGTTACCCACTTTGGGTCGATCTTCATGCCTAGTTTTGTTGCAATTTTCTTTAGATCATCGATAGAAGTTAGCGCTGTTACTTGCTCTCCAACACCTTCAGAGATTGCGTCATAGAGTGAAATCTCTTTCCAAGTACCACCGAGATCTGCTTGGCGACCATCGTGATGTGTGACAACGTGTGAACCAGCTACAGCCATCGCTGCATTTTGAATAAGTGAGCGCGTGATATCTGCAATGGATCGCCAGTCTCCATAGGCCATATAGGACTCGACCATGGCAAACTCTGGTGAATGCGAAGAATCTGCGCCTTCATTGCGGAAGTTGCGATTGATTTCAAAGACTCGCTCGATACCACCAACAACGCAGCGCTTTAAGAAGAGTTCGGGTGCAATACGCATGTAGAGATCCATATCGTATGCATTACTGAAAGTTTTAAATGGTCGAGCTGCAGCTCCGCCGTGCATCACCTGAAGCATGGGTGTTTCAACTTCGATAAAGCTCTGAGTATTAAATGTCTCGCGTAGCGAACGCATCACAGTTGGGCGCATTCGTGCAGCTGTTCGTGCTTCAGGGCGAACAATGAGATCTACATAGCGCATGCGAACACGAGTCTCTTCAGACATTGGCTTGTGATCATTAGGAAGTGGACGAAGTGATTTTGACGCTAGCTTCCAAGAGGTAGCAAGAATTGAAAGTTCGCCGCGCTTTGAAGTAATGATTTCGCCAGTAACAGAGACCATATCTCCAAGATCAATATCTGATTTCCAAGCATCAAGTTCGTCTTGGCCAACTTTGTCGAGAGATAACATTGCCTGAAGTTCAGTGCCATCGCCTTCGCGCAACGTTGCAAAGCAGAGTTTTCCGGTGTCACGTTTAAAGATAATGCGTCCTGTAAGGCTTTCAGTATCACCAGTTGCTACATCGATTTCGAGTCCGACATATTTTTCGCGAACGTCTTTTAGCGACTTGGTTCGTGGCACTGCAACTGGGTATGGCTCGATTCCACGCTCGATAAGGCTGGCGCGCTTTTCGCGACGGATCCGAAGTTGCTCGGGTAGGTCGTCGTCTTGTGCGGGTGCGTTATCTGTAGTCATGATGAACGGAAGTCTACCTTTTTACCTACAGATTCTTCTCATGGATAAGGCGAAGTCCGATAAGAGTCAGATCTGGCTCGTGCTCATCAATAGTTTCTGAAACTCCAATGATTAACGGTGCAAGACCACCTGTTGCAATCACAGTTGGCGCCTCGTCATAATCCTTTGCCAATTCAGCAGTGATGCGATCTACAAGTCCATCGACCTGGCCAGCAAATCCAAAGATTGTTCCTGATTGAAGTGCTTCAACTGTGTTCTTTCCAATAACGTTCTTCGGACGCACCAGTTCAACCTTTCGAAGTTGAGCAGCACGTGCAGCTAAGGCATCAACAGAGATTTCAATTCCTGGAGCAAGTGCTCCCCCAAGGAATTCTCCTTTGGGAGATACAACATCGAGGTTTGTCGATGTTCCGAAGTCCACAACAATTGCAGGTCCCCCATACAGAGTATGCGCTGCAAGAGTATTAACGATGCGGTCTGCGCCAATCTCTTTGGGATTATCTACGAGAAGTTGAACACCGGTCTTAGTTCCAGGTTCGACGATAGTTATGTGTACATCTGAGAAATATGTATCAATCATGGTTCGAAGCTCGCGCAAAGTTGCGGGCACCGTTGAACAGATTGAAAGTCCAGTCAGCGTGTATCCGCTGACGAGTGCGCTGTATTGAAGCCATAGTTCATCGGCTGTGGTGCGCGGGTCAGTCTTTACGCGCCACGATTTAATGAGTTTCTCTTTATCGAAAATTCCAAGAACTGTATTGGTATTTCCTACATCGACTGTTAATAACATCGTTACTCCGCTCTCAAATCTAGACCGATATCTAATACAGGTGCGCTATGAGTGAGCGCGCCAATAGCTAAGTAATTCACTCCAGTTGCTGCATATGTCTTTGCGTTTTCAAGTGAGATGCCACCAGATGCTTCAAGTTTTGTACTGCCTGCAACAAGTGAAACTGCCTCCGCACACTGTGCTGGGCTCATATTGTCGAGAAGTACGAGGTCAGGTTTAAGAGGCAATACCTCTGTAAGTTGATCCAGAGTATCTACTTCAATCTCGATATCTGCTGTCGGGTACTTTGCACGTACCTGTGAGAAAGCTTGTGCAACTCCACCTGCAGCGACTATGTGATTATCTTTAATGAGAGCAGCATCGCTAAGAGACATTCGGTGGTTAGTTCCTCCACCCATGCGCACTGCATATTTTTCAAGAAGGCGCATACCTGGCGTTGTCTTGCGAGTATCGCGAATCTGGCAAGAAGTTCCTGCAATTGCATCAACCCACGTATGAGTAAGTGTTGCAATACCACTGAGGTGGCCTAAGAAATTAAGTGCGGTACGTTCTGCAAGGAGAATTGCACGAGTATCGCCTCGTACTGTCATGAGAACAGTGCCTGCTTTTACAGTTGCCCCATCTTGAACAAGTACTGCAATATCGGCCAGTCCAACTTCTTCAAGTACGGCGCGCGCCATATCGATTCCAGCAATGACTCCGCCTTTACGTGCAACAAAATCTGCAGCCACTTTCTCGGTGCCAGAGAC
>CAIPLJ010000192.1 GCA_903865885.1 uncultured Actinomycetes bacterium
ATCGACTTCCCACTAGATCGAGAAACTAAAACTTTTAGAACCTTTATTGAAAGTGCGACAGATATCGTTTTGAGTCTCGGAGGTTCACCTTCTGGCGAACACGGAGATGGACGAGCACGAAGTGAGATGCTCACACGCATGTATTCACCTGCGGCCATTACGATGTTTGAAGAACTGAAAGAAATTTTTGATCCACTCAATATTTTGAATCCAGGTGTAATCGTCAATCCGCGAAGAATTGATCAAGATTTGCGTCGCCCAACAGCGGTACCAATCGCGCAAGCTGGCGGTTTTTCCTTTGGTGAAGACGGTGGTGACTTCACCAACGCCGTACATCGCTGTGTTGGTATCGGTAAATGCCGTGCAGATTCCACAAGCTCAGGCGGGTTTATGTGTCCGTCATACTTGGCTACAAAAGATGAATCGCTCGTCACACGTGGGCGAGCACGCGTCTTGCAAGAGCTCACCCAAAACACTGGCAAGAAGACCGATTGGAGCTCTTCAGTAGTCGAAGAATCTCTCGATATGTGTCTGAGTTGTAAAGCATGCGCCAGCGATTGCCCAGCAGAAGTTGATATGGCTAAGTACAAATCTGAGGTTCTCTACCGACGCTACAAAGGAAAAATCCGTCCTGTCAGCCACTACGTGCTTGGTTGGTTGCCTCGGTGGTCTTCTCTCGCGCAGATTGCACCTGGTGTTGTTAATGCGGCAACTCAGTCTCGTATAGGAAGCAAAGTGGCGCTTCTTCTTGGCGGAATGGATTCGAAGCGATCGCTGCCGCGCTTTGCAAAAGAACCATTCCTCAAGTCCCACAAGAGGGAAACGCTGCGCACTGATCAACCGCAAATTCTTCTGTGGGTCGATTCCTTTACAGATTCATTTACTCCTACGGGTGCGCAGGCTGCAAAAGAATTGCTAGAACATATTGGATATCAAGTACTTATTCCTGATGAAGCAGCATGTTGCGGATTAACGTGGATTAGCACTGGTCAACTCGATGGCGCTAAAAAGAGGCTGACAAATCTGCTTCGCGTTCTCTCACCATATGTCGAACAAGGAATGGAGATTGTCGGGCTAGAGCCATCATGCACGGCTGTGCTTCGTTCAGATTTGCTTGACCTACTGCCACAAGATCCTCGTGCTATCAAAGTTGCTCAAGCAACTCGCACAGTCGCAGAAGTAATTTCTCGAGTTCCATCAAATCCAAAGTTGCATTGGAAAGCTCCAGACTTATCGCATATGAATCTCGTTGTTCAGCCACATTGCCATCAACATGCAGTGATGGGATTTAGAGATGACCAAGAAGTCTTACAAAGTACTGGTATTACCTTTAAGCAATTAGCAGGGTGCTGCGGGCTTGCAGGTAACTTTGGTATGGAACGTGGTCACTATGACCTCTCTGTCGCAGTGGCAGAAAATGCCCTCTTGCCGGCTCTCAGGGCACGAGATGCTAAGACAGTCTTTCTCGCTGATGGTTTCTCATGCCGTACTCAAGCTGAGCAACTTGAAGGCATAGATGGCATCACTCTCGCCCAACTTTTGATGTCTGCGATCAAGAAATGAAAACGATTGTCTTAGACGATGATCCAACAGGTACCCAGTGTGCCACTGGAGTGCGAGTGCTCCTTAGATGGAACGTTGAATCCTTGGTTGAAGTCCTCACCAAGGCCGACAGCGTCTATCTCTTAACTAACTCGCGAGCACTTCATCGCCAAGATGCTGTTGCTCTAGCTCAGAGCATCAAGAGTGACGGGGATGCAGCCGGCTTAGCGCTGGGCGAAGAAATTCAATATGTATTGCGAGGCGATTCAACTCTGCGCGGCCATGTATTTACAGAATCTGAAGTTTTTCTCAATTCGACCAACTCAATTATTTTTCTTCCCGCATATCCTGAAGTTGGTCGTAGAACAATTGATGGAGTCCATTACGTTCGCATTGAGGGCGTAGATAAACCAGCACACGAAACCGAGTTTGCTCAAGATCCTGTCTTCTCATACTCAGCCAGAACACTTCTCGACTTTGTCGCCGAAAAATCAGATCGCATAGGAATTCATTTTTCAATAGCTGAAGTCCGCGAGGGCTCGGTTGCGTTAGCTCAAAAATTTGCAGTTGTCGCAGCTGGAAGCGTGCTCCTTCCTGATGCTGAGACCGATGCTGACATTGAAACTATCGCCGATGCGATAAAACTTCTGCGAGATGGTGGCACTCAACTTGTCGTCAGGAGTTCTGCGCCGCTTGCTGCGCTGCTAGCGGGCGTTCGAAGTTCTGGATTTCTCGCTCCCCCATTGATGACCGGTAAGTTCTCAACTCTCCTAATTGCAGGTTCACATACAGATGGTGCAACACGACAGTTAGCTCAGATCTCGGCTCGTTGGGGCGAAGCAGAAGTTATCAATACAGCTCTTGCAATGCAGAACCCGGCTCAGGCAGCTACTAATGCCATCACTGAAGGCAAGCTCAAACTTCAAGGCGACTCTCTCGCAATAATTACTTCTGAAAGACACCGGCTTTCAGAGCACAACACTCTGGCGCATGGAGAAAAGGTGATGGATTCACTTATCCATGCCGTGAAAGAGTTGTGCACCTACGCGGATATCGTTGTATCAAAAGGCGGAATCACATCTGCTGAAGTAGCTCGTTCCGGAATTGGTGCAGATGATGCATGGGTACTTGGGCAGATACTTCCTGGAATTTCAGTATGGAAGGTAAAAGATCGAGGTAATCGCGAACTTCTCTTAGTGATAGTCCCCGGGAGCGTTGGAGATTCAGATACCTTGATGAAGGTGTTGGAGATTGTCGGGCTTAACTAAGAAGCAACAACAGGATTGGCTAGTACGCCGATTCCTTCAATCTCAATCTCTACTTGATCGCCCGCATTCACTGCATACATAGATGTAGGAGAACCGCCCAGCAAAACATCTCCACGACCCAGAGTTGTGTATTTAGTGACGTAAACAAGTTGAGCTGCGACCCCACGTGCAAGTTGATTCGTTGATGACTGAATTACTTGCTTGCCGTTAACCCGAACATACATAGTTGCATCGTCATGCTGTGCAAAATCTGTTTCAATCCATGGTCCAAGCGGTGTAAAACCATCACCATTCTTAGTCTGTAAGAGAAGATGATCATGTGGTGTCTGTTCTGGCAGCGTCACATCGTTACCGATAGTGAATCCCAATACATGGTCCATAGCATTTTCTAAAGTCAGGTGGCGCGCAGTTTTTGAGATTACTGCTGTCAGTTCGCACTCGACATCCATCTGTCCGAGTGATGCATCACGATAAATGGGATCGCCAGGACCTGAAAGAGTATGTGTCGACTTCTGGAATGCCTGCGGAGGGTTATTTATTTGATCGGGTGTTCCATTATGTGCCATTGCAAAAATTACACGAGGTTCTACCGGGGATAAGAAAGTGCAATCCTTTTCAGCAAATGATTCGCCGGTGTACTGAAGCGGTGAATCGAAAATATCTGAGACGGCATGCCAATTACCATCTTTGTAAGCTACCTGGTGGATTCCGCTGGCAGTGTTTATGCGAGCAAGTCTCATAGTTGCTTCCTATCTTCTAGTAATGCTTTGCGGCATCGGTGGTTGAAGTTCTGATGTGATAAAGACTTGTATTTGCCGCGATAAAGAGGTCTTTTCCGTCATCGCCGCCGAATGCAAGATTTCCTACCTTTTCCGGGGTTGGAATAATTCCAATTGGTTCTCCTGTTGCGGTAAAGATTTGAATACCAATCTCGCTGGAACACCAAATATTTCCATCTTTATCAACGCGCAAGCCATCTACAACGCCCTCTTTGATTGTGATGATTGTCCGACCATTTTTTGGACGCCCGTCTTGCATATCGTATGCGCGCACATGGTGATTTCCTGTTGTCTTAAAAAGAACAGATGTGTCAGCAACGTAGAGAATGGATTCGTCAGGTGAGAAAGCTAGGCCATTTGGCTCTTCAACGTCAGTGACAGCTGGGCGCAGCTCCTTTGTAATTCCATCGATTGCAAATACGAAACAATCTTTATACTCCTTGACGCCGGGATGACCTTCGATTTCAACGATGATTCCGTATGGTGGATCGGTAAACCAGACTGTTCCATCACGTGAGACAACAACATCATTGGGAGAGTTAAGTCGAACTCCGTTATAGGAATCTACAACTGAGGTGACTTCTCCATCGCGATCGCGCTCGAGGCGGCGATATCCATGTGAGCATTGCAGAACTGAACCATCTAGATCCAAGGTGCGGCCATTTGTAAATTCAACATCGGTTTTGTAGACAGAGGTCTCGCGAGTTGCTGGGAAATATTCGAGAATGCGGTTATTGGGAATATCGCTCCAGCGAAGGCACTTTCGTTCTGGAATCCAACAAGGTCCTTCTGACCAAATAGCACCGGTATAGACCTTGTCGACGGCCGTACCATTTGGTAGAAGTTCTGAAAGCGTTGTCATGTCGTACCTTTCACAATGTGAGATTTCAACAGCGGAACTCTATCGAAAATATAACCCATAGCCTATTGCTCAGCATCCCCAATGAAAGTAGCCTTCACTGTCTAGTCGGCGATCCAACCTTCAAACAGGAGTTTAATAATGGCTGTAGATACACCAGATTTTGCAAAGGGAATTAAATTCCTAGGGCACACAACTCAGGGCGAACGCGCTGATGGAATGCAGCTCATGGTGCATAAGGGTTACGCATATGTCTCACATATGTTCTCTAATGGATTCACTGTGATTGACGTTCGTGACCCACGCAAACCAATTCCTGGAAAGTATTACCCAGCCGCACCTGGAACATGGAATATTCACATGCAAGTTGGCGATGACATGCTCTTAGTTATTAGCGCTGCAAATCTCTTTGCGGCTCTGCCAAATGAAGCCGACTACTACGGTCAATCATTCGGTGAAATTTTTATGAAGAAGCCAAAAGATTATGAAGCAGGGATGCGTGTCTATGATCTGAAAGATCCAGCAAACCCACGCGAGATTGGTTTTATGGATGTAGATGGTGTCGGCTTGCACCGCATCTGGTACACAGGTGGACGTTGGGCATATGCATCTGCGCTTCTTACAGGTTTTACCGATTACATGTTTATTACCATCGACATGGAAGATCCAACTAAGCCAAAGATTGCTGGTAAGTGGTGGATTCCCGGACAAAATACAGCTGCTGGCGAAAAGCCATCATGGGATCCACTGAAGTGGCGCTACGGTCATCACCACTCCGTTATTGCTGGAGATACAGCATACGGAGCATGGCGAGATGGTTCTCTCGTAATCCTTGATGTAAAGGACCGCACTAAGCCAGAACTCATCGTTCACAAACAATGGGCGCCACCATTTGAAGGTGGAACACATAGCCCATTGCCACTGCCAAGTCGCAACCTTCTCTTAGTTGGCGATGAAGGAACCATGGATGATTGCATCGATGGAATTAAGCGCATTTGGGTCTTTGATATCCGCGATCCAAAGAATCCAATCTCTATTTCAACATTCCCAATTCCAAGTGAAGTCGACTATCCAAATAAGGGTGGCCACTTTGGACTTCACAACTTCCACGAGAATCGTCCTGGATCTTTTGTCAGCGATGAAATCTTCTTTGTTACATATCAAAATGCCGGAGTTCGAGTATTTGATTTGAAGAATGAATTTGATCCTCAAGAGACTGCCTACTGGGTACCACCTAAGCCAGAACGCATGTGGGATAACCGTCCAAATCGACCACAGGTAATTCAAAGTGCGGATTGCTTTGTCGATGCAAACGGCGTCATCTATATGACTGACTACAACGCAGGGCTCTATATCCTTCAATACGAAGGCTAACCGAGTTTTCTAAAGCCTAAACAGCAATTCACTTGCTGACTTGTTGCGCCCAGGCTTTGTATTTCTCCGATAGTTCACTGAGCTTCGCTATTTCATGAATCTTCTCGCGAGCCCCAGCTCGGGCAGCAAAGAGGTCAGAGATTGTGATGCCGTGACTTGGGCGATCAATGACTTCAATCGCCGTACCTTTCTCAATCATCGCCTCTTCAATGATGCGCAAGTAAGCGCCTGGTCGATTTGCTTCGGTAAATTCCTTAATTATCGTTGGGCGATCCCAAAACCCAGAAAAGACTTTGCATGGAATCCGCGGTTGTGAAACTTCGAGGAGTAAATCTCCAATTCGCCAACGCTCTCCAATGAGAGCGTTGGAAATATCTAGTTTGCATGTTGTGAGATTCTCGCCAAATTGACCTGCGGCAATTGGCTTCCCAATCTTTTCTTCCCACCACTGCGCATCTTCAAGTGCGTAGGCGTAGACAGCTTGGTCATACCCGCCATGATTTTCTCGATCAACTACGTGATCACCCGAAACACTGTCGTTAGCAAATTGCACAAGTCCTTCAACACCAACTTTATTGATTCCAGTGCGGTTGCCCGACTTTGTCCAGCTCTGTTCTTGACTTGCAGGCGCAATATTGATTGAAAAGACATAAGCACCATCTACATTCATGATGCGAGTTTAACTCTTCCCGATCTGACTAAGGGAAAGTGCCGATCACAACGTGCCCCCGATCGGACTCGAACCGATACTGGAAGGATTTTAAGTCTTTCGTATCCACTTCTGGCTCAGAGTCGGTGTCGGGAGATTACAGCCGCGAGCCTGTCGTTTCTAGCCTGAATTTTTG
>CAIPLJ010000193.1 GCA_903865885.1 uncultured Actinomycetes bacterium
ATGGATGTATTGCAACGTTAGTCGGTGGAATTCGTGCGCTCTTGATGCAGGCAGCGCATCCTGCTGCGCTTACGGGTGTCGCCGAACATTCTGCATATGACACTGATCCATTAGGTCGTTTAGAGCGAACAACGCGGTGGTTGACCATCACATCTTTTGGTTCAACGCAGGCGATTGAATCAGAGGCGCGAAGAGTACGCGAGATGCATAAACGTGTAACGGGAGAGTTCGAAACTAAATCAGGCTCGCATGCACACTACAGCGCATCAGATCCCCGCTACCTTCTCTGGGTCCATTGTGCCTTTACAGATTCCTTTCTTCGGGCACATGAGGAGTTAGGTTACGAATTACCTCAAGGCGCAGATAGTTATGTACACGAATGGGCCAAGAGCGCACAGCCACTTGGGTTAGAGAAAGCTCCGTTATCAAAGCAGGAACTAGCAGAGGTAATGAAGAATTTCGCTGAAACTGACGTTGCATCAATAACAATGACACCACCGATTGTGGGATTTATTCTCAAGCCCCCATTTAGTCGAGGTGGACTCTTTTTCTACCGCATTCTTGCAAATGCTGCGATCTCAACTATCGATGAACCTTTTCTATCTGTCCTTGGATTGAAGAAGAGATCGAAGGGCTGGCTCAAAGTTAGTCGGATTTTTCTGGATTTCCTCTCATATATGTTGGGCCACGAATCGCCAAGCCAGAAGATTGCGCGTAAAAGAATCCAAGCCTTACAGTGAGTCCATGTCCGATTGCATATTCTGCAAGATAGTTGATGGGTCTATTCCGTCCTACAAAATTCTTGAAAATGAAAATTGCTATGCATTCTTAGATATTTTCCCAGCTAATCGTGGACACACATTGGTGATTCCAAAGAAGCATGTGAAAGATGTTCACGAAGCAGATGCGGCTACTTACGCGCACGTTGCGTCAACGGCGAAAGAGGTTGCAGATCTACTCGCCGCAAAGCTCGGCTCGGATGGCACCACAATCTTCCAAATGAGTCGCGAAGCAGGATGGCAGACAGTCTTCCATCTCCACATGCACGTGATTCCACGATGGGATAACGATGGGCTACATAAACCCTGGGATATCGCTCCAGCTTCAGAGGAATCTCTCATTGATGTCGCGCAACAAATCACGAAGTAGAGCAGACTTCTCACATGAAAAACCCTGACGCGATAGTTATTGGCGCAGGAATTGTCGGAGCTTCGTCGGCGCTCTCTCTCACAAACGCTGGCTTGAAGGTTCTTGTCATTGATCGCGGTGCTGTTTCAAGCGGCACTACCGGTGCAGGCGAAGGAAATATTCTTGTTTCGGATAAAGACCCTGGCCCTGAACTTACGCTGGCTCTGCACTCACGTAATTTGTGGTTTGAGATGCAAGAAGATGTGGGCGATAGCTTTGAGCTAGAGGCGAAAGGTGGCGTGGTTGTTGCTCGTCGTGATGATGGACCGTTGATGAAGCTTGCAACAGAACAGAGTCACCATGGAGTGACAATAGAGAAGTGCAATGAAACTCGCCTTCACGAACTTGAACCATATCTACACCCTGATATTTCATCCGGTGTCTTCTATCCGCAAGATGCGCAATGTCAGCCGATGCTTGCTGCCGCCCACGTGATTCGCACCGTTGTGCAACGTGGTGGGGAGTTTATTTCGCAAGCGAAGGTGACGAGAATAATTGTCGAAGATTGCGCAGTCGTAGGGATTGAGACAACCCGAGGAACATTTAGGGTACCCATCATCGTAAATGCAACTGGCACATGGGCTGGGGAGCTAGCCGAGCTTGCGGGGTCATACCTTCCTATTGCACCGCGTAAAGGATTTATTCTCGTCACTGAACCAACGAAGAAGTACATCTTTCATAAGGTCTACGACTCCGATTATGTTGCAAATGTTGCAAGTAGCGATGCAGATTTACAGACAAGCACTGTTGTCGAAGGAACCAGAAGCGGCACCATACTTATAGGTGCAAGTCGCGAACGTGTGGGATTTGATGGTGCGATGAGTTATGAAATCCTGCGTACTCTGGCGGCGCAGGCGACATCTCTCTTTCCGGTCCTGCGTGATGTGCAATTACTACGCGCTTATCGTGGCTTTAGACCATATGCGCCAGATCATCTGCCCGTCATCGGCCAAGATGCAAAGGTAAAAGGTTTGTGGCATTCAGCAGGACATGAAGGTGCGGGAATTGGATTAGCGCCTGGTTCTGCTGCACTGATTACCGACGCAATTCTAGGAAGAGATTCTTTTATGGATGGGGCAGCATTCTCTCCCGCACGATTTGCGACGGTGAACTCATGACGCAGACCATTACATTTACATTCAATGGGAATCCAATCCACTGCGAAGAAGGGCAAAGTATTGCTGCAGCCCTGATCAATAGCGATCAACGCGAGCTGCGAAAAACACGATTTGGTGATGAACCACGTTCAATATTTTGCGGAATAGGTATCTGCTTTGACTGTGTCGTGGTTGTTAATGGCGTAGCTAATCAGCGCTCTTGTCTCATTGAAGCCCACGATGGAATGAAAGTTGAGAGCGCACAGTGATTATCGTTATTGGTGCAGGCCCTGCAGGTCTGGCCGCAGCTGAAGCAGCTTCTCGCAATGGAAGTGAAGTTGCGCTGATTGACTCGTCATCTCGTTTGGGAGGTCAGTATTGGCGCCATCGGAGCAAAGTCACCGGTTATCGCAGTAATCGCGCGGATGAAATTTTTGCAAAAGTTTCTGCTGCTCAATCAATTACCCATATCTCTGAGGCAAATATTTGGAGCGCAGAACGTGAAGGCAATCTCATAAGAGTTAATTATCTTCAGGGTGGAATAGAGAGTTCGCTCACTGCAGAAAAAGTCATTATTGCTACAGGTGCCTACGATCGCACACTTCCATTTCCAGGATGGGATACACCTGGTTCGATGACTCCCGGTGCTGCGCAATCTCTTCTCAAAGGTCAAGGAGTATTGGTAGGCAAAAGAATTATCGTTGCAGGAACGGGACCATTTCTCCTACCTGTTGCAACGGGGCTGGCTGAAGCGGGTGCTGAGATAGTCGCACTGATCGATGCCAATTCACCATTGCGCTGGTCACTCTCTCCACTAGCGCTGCTTACGAATATCACCAAATTCTCCGAGCTTGTTTATTACGTACGGCTCATGCGTAAATTTCGAATCCGTCCACATTTTGGACGAGCCGTCACAACGTTCGCAAATGGAGTTGCAACAATTTCTGCAGTCAATTCAGGTTTTCACATCAAGTCAGGCAAATCC
Source organism: uncultured Actinomycetes bacterium (assembly GCA_903865885.1). Lineage (GTDB taxonomy): Bacteria > Actinomycetota > Actinomycetes > Nanopelagicales > Nanopelagicaceae > Planktophila. The sequence continues at coordinate 3,271 of CAIPLJ010000193.1, forward strand.
CAGGCAATGCGAGCTGATGTCGTAGCCGTTGGTTGGGGTTTCGTGCCTGACCTATCTCTTGGTGGAATCTTGGGATGCGCGCAAAGAGTTGATTCAGATGGAACTGTCATCTTTGAAGTAGATGAAAATCAATTGAGTTCGCAGCCACAGATCTGGATTGCAGGAGAAGCAACAGGAATCGGTGGTGCAGATCTTTCGCTGATTGAAGGTGAGATTGCGGGACTTGCAGCTTCAGGACAAAAGATTAGACACGCACTTCTGACAGAACGGGTCCGTAAACAACGATTTGCGAATGCCCTCAAGCGCTCTTATCCAGTGCGAGATGGTTGGAGAGAGTGGATCACATCTAATACGACGATTTGTCGTTGCGAAGAAGTGAAGTCTCAAGAGATCAAGGATTCAGTAAGCGAGCTTGGGGCAGAGGACTCGCGTACTTCAAAGCTCTTTACCCGTGCAGGTATGGGTCTATGTCAAGGTCGTATGTGTTCGAGAAATGTTTCAGAGATTGTCTCGGGAATTACACAATGCGCCGTCACTGACGGCGAACGAATCGCTGCGAGCAATAGGCCAATTGCGGCACCTATTTCGCTGGGTCAGCTCTCTGATGGAAAAAACTCTCGTTAAGAGATACCTTGTGCGACATGACAAACCCATGGAATGGCGTTTTGACCGCAACAGCAACACCTTTCAAAGCAGATCTCTCAATCGATTATGACAAATACGCTGAACACGTTTCATGGCTAGCAGCTAACGGAACACATGGTGTCATTCCCAACGGTTCACTCGGTGAGTATCAAGTTCTTACTGCAGATGAGCGCGCAAAGATGGTTGAGGTTGCAGTCGCTGCGGCACCTAAAGGATTCAACGTCGTTCCGGGTGTGGCTGCATATGGCGCAGCTGAATCACGTAAGTGGGCAGAGCACGCACAGAAGGCGGGCGCTGGAGCTGTAATGCTTCTTCCACCTAATGCATATCGCGCATCCGATGA
>CAIPLJ010000194.1 GCA_903865885.1 uncultured Actinomycetes bacterium
GATGCACATCCTGGAACACTCGTTACATATTCATGGATTCCGCGCGATGAGAATTCCCATGCTGATCGCCTTGCCAACAAAGCGCTCGATGGTGGAAGTGCTCATAAGCCTGCCGCAGTTATTCAACAGAACTTTCTCACAGACCGTCTTCGTAGCGCAGAGATTCCTACATTTATCTACTTTGTTCGTCACGGCGAAACAGTTCTGACACCTTCACGTAAGTTTTCAGGCACAGGTGCTCTTGACCCAGAACTTATGCAAGAAGGCTTAGACCAAGCTGATTTAGTCGCTGAAGAATGTGCAAAGTTGAGTGCAGATGTATTAATTGCATCGCCCCTGAAGCGCACGCGCCAAACTGCAGAAGCAATTGCGCGGACTACTGGACTTGAAATCACTTTCGATGAAGCGTGGTTTGAACTCTCATTTGGTTCTTGGGATGGCAAATCCATTGAAGAAGTACAAGCGGAAGATCCTGATGCATATCAAGCCTGGCTCAATTCATCATCGTATGCACCGGCTGGGGGAGAGTCCTATGACGAGGCTTCTGTACGCGTTGAAGAGGCGCTTGAAAGACTTGTTGCGGAACATCCCGGTAAGAAAATTATTGTTGTGACACATAATGGAATTATAAAGACTGCAGCGAAGATTGCTGTCGGTGGTCCAAGTGATGCCGTCTTCCATATGGATGTCACACCGTGCTCAATTTCTTCAATCTCTATCTGGCCATCAGATGGACTTCGCGCGCTGCGTTCATTTAACGAGAGAGGTCACCTGCGTTGATTTCAACTACCGAATGGTTTGTCACAATCGGCTTCTTGGGGGCACTCATACTCTTCGATCTCAGCATTGCCATCATTCGCCGAAATAAACCAACTGGATTTGGCGAGGCGCTGACATGGACTTTAATTTATGTGGGCGCCGCAATTGGATTTGGAATTGCTCTGCCCCATTGGACTAATGCGGCCACAGGCAAAGAGTATTTCGCAGGTTGGCTAACTGAGTACGCACTCTCCGTCGATAACATCTTTGTCTTTATTATTCTGTTGGCTAATTTAAAAATTAAAAAGGAGACTCAGCAGTTAGTTCTCCTTCTTGGAATTCTTCTCACCATTGCGATGCGGGGATTACTTATTCCTATCGGCGCCACACTGGTCTCTCGATTTAATAACGTCTTTTATCTATTTGGTGCATTCCTCATCTTTACAGCCTGGAAGTTAATAAATGAAAAAGAAGAGGTCGAATACGAAGAAGGAAAAGTCGTCTCTGCACTGAAGAAACGTGGTTTCAGCACCTTTGCAATTGCTCTCATTGCACTTGGTATTACCAACCTTGTATTTTCACTTGATTCGATTCCAGCCATTTTTGGACTTACAAAGAGTGCGTACGTTGTAACAACTGCAAATATTTTTGCGCTGATGGGACTTCGTCAGCTCTACTTCTTACTCGAGGGGCTCTTAAGCCGCCTCATTTATCTATCTCGCGGTCTTTCATTTATTCTCGCTTTCATCGGCGTGAAAATGATCCTCGAAGCGCTTCATGGAAATGGAGTTCATGTTCCTGAGGTCTCACTCGAAGTAAGCCTTGGAGTCATTGTCCTCACTCTCGTTGTGACTGCCGTGGCAAGTCTTGCGGCGACCCGCAACGGCGGCCCAGGGGGAAAAGCTCAACTCTCATAATTCTTCATCTGCCTCTACAATCGCCCGATGTATGAAATCGCTTTAAGCGTTAATGCCTGCGTAGGCAGCAATACTCGCGCCGATGTTGCATGGTTAATTTCATCAACCGAGTCAATTATTCCCATGAGCTTTGAAGCAATTGCCATCACACCAGGCGGTGGCAAAATAGGAAACCTCGTCAATTCAGCTTTCGATGGCCCACTTATTGAACAAGCAACGCGCAAGCTTCCTACCGGTCGCATCATCACCAGAGTCGTTACCGATTTCGAATCAATTATGTCTAATGTGCCCGCAGGAACTACATTGAAATTTGCTGTGCTGCCATCCAATGCAATTGAAACTGGAATCTGGCAATCATTTCTAGATCGCGAATCAATCGCAATCGTCTGTCATCTCGAAGGTGATGAGATTGTAAGATCCGAATACTTCACATCGGTCACAATCATTGCTGCAGATCCACAGATCGCTGAAGAATTTAGTAAGAATAAATCAATGACCCTCGATCTTGGCGATCGGATTGTTACCATCTACCATCCAATAACGAAGTTTGTCGTTGCAGGTACTGGCCCAATCGCAGACGCGCTCGCAAAAGCTGCGCAAGGTCTTGGCTGGAACGTCTCAGTCGATCCGCGCCCTTCGATGGTTGCAGGGCTAACTGCAACTTTATCTCCAATGGATTGCGTCGTAATCATGGGGCACGAGGTAGAAAGCTCAAGTAACTGTCTTAAATATGCGCTCGAAAGCAAAGCTGGATATATCGGTGCACTCGGTTCAAGGAAGATGCAAGAAAGCCGCGAAGATTGGCTCAATTATCGTGACATTACAGATATTTCACGTGTACATGGACCGGCTGGTTTTGATATCGGAGCATCGACTCCAGATGAAATAGCAATCTCTATTCTGGCCGAGGCAATCGCAGTCTTGAAGGGTGTTTAATACCGTCATGAATATGCAGCACACCAGTTCAGATCGTATTGAAATGAATATTATGTGGATAGTCATGGGCGTCATGTTCGTATTCGATCTTGGCATGATTTATTACCATGTGAATATGCATAAGCGAGTCAAAGCTCTTGAAGCGCAGTTAAAGAACCAGAAATAAATCTCGTGCGCGAAGGAACGTGGGATCAAGCCCTAGCAATTGCTGCACAGAGCTTCTCTCGTCTCGATTCACAGACCGTCTCTCTTTCAGATGCAATCGATAGGTTTCTTGCCAAAGACGCTCTCTCGCTCTGTGATTTGCCTGCATTTGAAACGTCGTCGATGGACGGATGGGCAGTTTCCGGTGAAGGCCCTTGGAAACTCATTGGCGAAGTTGCTACCGGCAAGGCATCGACGCAGGTACTTCATTACGGACAATCTTTAGCAATTGCAACGGGTGGAGTAATTCCCCAAGGAACAACATCTGTTATTCCTTGGGAGAAAGCCACCGAAAATGATGGAGAGATCTCAGGCGAAATTGAAGAAGGAGCGAATATTCGCCCAGCAGGTATGGAGAGCAAGATAGGCGATGTACTCGTCACTGCAGGAACTCGAGTTACTCCACCTATGGCAGGGTTATTTGCAGCAACCGGACATGACTCAATTGATGTAATCAAGAAACCACGGGTAGCAATATTTTTCTTAGGCGACGAGCTCATTCATTCAGGAGTTCCAGAAGATGGTGCAATTCGAGATGCACTTGGCCCACAGTTACCTGCTGTGCTTACAAAGATGGGCGCCACCATTAGCTCGGCACAATTTGTGAAAGATGATCTCGACGTACTCAACAAGGAAATCGCCAAGGTACTCGACTCTGTTGATTTGATCATAACAACTGGTGGAACAGCTGATGGTCCTAGAGATTACGTAAAACCTGCGCTCAATAATCTAGGCGCAACTAAGTTAATTGATTGCGTCAAGGTTCGTCCTGGCTATCACGTGCTCCTGGCTCGCGTTACTCACAGCGGTCGAGATATTGCATTCCTTGCACTGCCCGGGAATCCGCAATCCGCTCTCGCTGCCTTGTATTCATTCGGAAATCCACTGATTACATCTTTTCTCGGCGCTACACAAGAAAAGTTAGACAATGTTGAATTAACTTCATCCCTGACTACTCCCGAAGGTTTTTCGAGATTAGTACCGGGCACGCGTGAAGGAAAGCTATTTTCACCTACTGCGTACTTAGGTTCAGCGATGTTGCGTGGAGTAGCGCATGCTCAAGGATTTGCGCTCATTAACCCTGGTAAAAATCCAGAAGGTTCAACTGCGCGCTGGATACCTTTTAATTAAGACTATTTTAATACTGGAGCTGGTTCGTCTTCGCTGGCAAGTGAGGTCTTATGAATTGCTTCAGTGCCTTTAGTTAGCGGCTGATTTGTTCCGCCTACTTGATTAGAAATAATTTCTGCAGCAATTGAAATTGCAGTCTCTTCAGGAGTTCGCCCGCCAAGATCTAAGCCAATTGGTGATTTGAGTTTGGCAAGCTCGGTATCAGTCATTCCAACTTCTTTCAGTCTTACGAGACGATCTTCATGGGTACGCCGGCTGCCCATCGCGCCGATATATCCGGCTTTGGTGCGCAGTGCGATTTCAAGTACAGGAACATCAAATTTGGGATCATGGGTCAGTACGCAGATCACTGTGCTTTCATCAACTTCGATTGTTGGAAGGTAGCGATGTGGCCAATCGATAATGACTTCATCTGCATCTGGGAAACGACGCTTGGTGGCAAAGAGTGCGCGAGCATCGCAGACAATGACGTAGTAGCCCATAAATTTGCCAATACGAGCAACCGCTGCCGCAAAATCAATTGCACCGAAGATAATCATTCGTGGTGCTGGTGCAAATGATTCTACGAAAACTGAGACATCATCCATGCGGTTTTCACCGTTAGGGCCAAGCTTTAAAGTCTTAGTGGTTCCGTGGTTCAAGAGTGCGCGGGCACCTTCGATTGCAGCGTGATTCAATTGTGAATTTCCCAGGGAGCCTGAAGCATCGCTCTTGGTAAGGACTATGCGCGCCCCAATTCCGGATTCTGCGCTGACCAAAGTTGCGACAGCAACTGCCTTCTTATCTTCAATCTTGGCTGCAATGTCGGCAAAATCAGGGAAGGTTGATTGATCGACATATTGAATATAGAGCTCGATGGTTCCGCCGCATGTGAGGCCAACTGCGAATGCATTGTCATCACTGACGCCATATGTAACAGATTGCGAAGTCTTGGTCTTGAGAACTTCGAGAGATGCTTCATGGATTGCACCTTCAACGCAACCACCTGAAACGCTACCAATGACTTCGCCGGATTCGAGCACTGCCATAGCTGCACCAACTGGACGAGGCGCGGAGCTCCAAGTGCGAGTGACAGTTGCAAGAGCAAATGGTTTATTCGAGTTAAAAGAAGGCAAAACCTCTTGAATGATTTCGCGCATGACGTAAAGTATAGCGATGCAGGTTGGAATTATCTTGGCGGCCGGATCCGGTTCACGCATGGGCAGCCCTAAAGCAACCATAGAAATTGATGGCGAGCGATTAGTCGATCGAGCAGTAGCAATTTTTCACGATGCGGGTATTAAAGATGTATACGTTGTACTCGGTGCGTGGCAGGGATATATACCTGGCGCAGAAATTGTGATAAATCCCGAGTGGCAGACCGGAATGGGAAGTTCGCTACGTGCTGGACTTGAAGCCATACTAAAAAATCCAGATTATTCTCAGGCAATAATTTCATTGGTAGACCTTCCCGGGATGACATCTGCTGCCATTGCAGAAGTTGCTCGTTCTTCTCAGGAAATCGTTATGGGAACTTTTGATGGAAAGCCCGGCCACCCAGTTAAATTTGCACGAAAATATTGGAAAGAAATTGCCGAAAGCGCAACCGGAGACTTTGGTGCCCGTAATTTTCTCAAGGGGCGAGACGATGTCTTCACTATCGCCCTCGAAAAGCTAGCAATGGGAAAAGATGTCGATACCCCCGAAGATCTGACTGGATTTAAAGGCGATATTTAGTTCGCATTCTGAACGTATAACGAAGGCATAACGCTTCAAAGCGCCCTCCTTTTTTCATGCGAATCGCTTGCTGGTGCAAGGCTCGGGTGTTAGGTTTCTCGCCACCGTCGAAGAAGAGGGAAATCCATGACTGTTGAATCAACTGGCCACGAACGCGGCACTCCACGTTTATTTACACTCTTTGAGAACTCACCGAAGACAGGTGACAGTCC
>CAIPLJ010000195.1 GCA_903865885.1 uncultured Actinomycetes bacterium
TGCTGCCTCAGCTGGTGAAGAATTGAGGAATTCAAAAGATCCGGCGCCGACAATGGCAGTTGCCTTCAAAAGGTTGCGGCGCGAAATACTCATGGCGTAAGAGTACCGAGTGAATTACCGACCGTTACTTGCTCTCTGCAATCTGTCGCGAATTGCGATCGTGATACCACTTCCTTCGGGCTGCTTTACGACAACTCGTGCAAGATTCTGAGTATCTGCTGAGCGAAGCGCCGCATATAGCTGGCGAGCGAATTCGTCATCGTTCTTTGGTGATGCCAATCTCTTTACACCTTCTGGGGTTTCGAAGTGCGAGAGCGCAATAAATCCATCGCCAGGTTGGGGTTCGATATCGAGTAAAACTTGGGCCATAGGTGAATAGTGATTATCCAATGAACCACTGACTCGAATATCTGTGGCGTCGTAAGAGAGTTCGAGTTTGGTAACTTCTTCAATCATTGATTCAGTAATTGCACCTGGTCGTAAAATCTTTGGACTTTCAGTTGTGCAATCGATGATCGTGGATTCAACACCAACAAGAGATTGGCCACCATCAAGAATGAGATCCTTTGGTGCCAAATATTCAGAAAGCTCTGCCTCAACTGCATCAGCTGTTGTCGGTGAAACATGTCCAAATCGATTGGCGCTAGGAGCAGCAATACCTTTGCCGCCAATCTTTTTAAATTCATTGAGTAGCGACAGTGCAATTACATGGCTCGGAACTCGCAAGCCCACTGTCTCTTGTCCCCCAGTAATGAAATCTTCTGCGAGTTCAGAGCGCTTGAGAATAAGTGTCATTGGCCCCGGCCAGAAATTTCTTGCAAGTGCAATCGCATAATCAGGAATATCTGATGACCACTCGGCGAGATCGTGCATCTCTGCAATATGAACAATGAGCGGATGATCTGCAGGGCGGCCCTTCGCTTCATAAATGCGTGCAACTGCTTGGGGGTTTGTTGCATCGGCACCGAGCCCATAGACAGTTTCAGTTGGGAAAGCGACAAGTGCTCCTGATTTCAGCGCCTGCGCAGCAAGGGCCATTGCATCTGCTGTGCAGTTAGATACGAATTGCCCGCCGGTCATAAGTTCAATTATCCAGCCTTTTTGCGAGAAGATAACCACATGGCCGAGCGCATCAAAGTTATGCAGATCATCGCCCGCATGAATGTGGGTGGACCGGCCGTCATTGTTGCCGAATTAATGCGCGGCCTCGATTCTTCACAATTCGAGCAAGTTTTGATTACAGGGTATTGCGATGAAACAGAGGCTGATTATCTCGATGAAGTTGCCACCGATATCAAGGCAACGCGTATCGCAGGACTCGGCCGATCTCTTTCACCATTTGCAGATCTCAAAGCTTTCTTTGGTCTAGTGAGCACAATTAAAAAATTCAACCCTGATGTAATTCATACCCACACCGCAAAAGCTGGTGTGCTCGGCAGATTGGCTTCGATCATTGCCGGCCGCGGTGCCGTTCGTATTCATACATTCCATGGCCACTTACTTCATGGTTATTTTGCAGGATGGAAAACACGTCTCGTTGTTGCAATCGAAAAGTTCTTTGCAGCCCGTACCGATTACCTGATTGCAATAGGCAGTGAAGTAAAGCGTGATTTGATAGCAGCAGGAATTGGTACAGCAGCCCAATACAGCGTCTTCTTTCCAGGACTTCCAGAACCAAAGAGCTTCGATAAAGCAGATCTGCGCAAACGCCTCGAACTCGATCCCGCAACGATTTACTGCACCTTTGTGGGCCGCCTTACACAGATTAAGCGCCCTGATCGTTTAGATCGGAAGAGCGTCGTGTAGGGAA
>CAIPLJ010000196.1 GCA_903865885.1 uncultured Actinomycetes bacterium
GGCTCGTAGAATGGCAGCTCGCCCTTAGAGAGGAGATCAACTTTGCTCTGATCTGTATCGATTCCGATTACTTCAAATCCCAGTGAGGACATACATGCTGCGTGAGTTGCACCCAAGTAGCCGCAACCGATTACAGATAGCTTCAGAGTCATAATGGTGAGTGTATTGCAGAGCTAATTGAAATCAGAACTCTGACAGGTTATTTTGTCGAAGCGCATGGATTTTCAGCGCCAGTTTTCGTCTTGAACTTGTCGACCATCACAGGTTTGGTAGTTGCCTTAGGCGATGGCTTTATGGTCTCGATGAGCGCTTCATCATTGCGAATTCGAGTCCAGAGATCTGTTGCCAAAGTTGGATCCCAAATAACGACCGAACCGATACCTGGAGCGCTTGCATTTGGATCAGAGAGTGGAACGGTCAGAGTGCGCAGATTTCCAGCAGAGAGATTTCTCATCTGCTTTGCAAGGGTTAAGAGGTCACTCTTATTAACACCTGAATCCATTTTCACAGTTGAGATAGTTGCATTAAAGAACTTAGTCAATTTAATAGGGTTGAGTAATATGCCGCTACTTGTTGCCTTACGTAACACTGCGCTCACAAATTGTTGCTGGCGTTCCATGCGACCAATATCACCACGTCCATCGAAGTCACGTGTGCGAACATATTTAAGAGCTTCGATGCCACCAAGAATATGGGAACCAGCACTCATGATGAGGTGACTCTTTGGATCGTTAATTGCAACTTTGGAACAGACTTGAATTCCACCGAGTGCATCGACGATCCCGGTAAAGCCGGCAAAACTGACTTCAATGTAATGATCAATCTTAAGGTTCGTCTTCGCTTCAATAGTTTGTATTAGTAGCGGTGCACCGCCAAATGCAAAAGCTGCATTTATCTTTCCGGGCGCAGCGGGGATATCGAACTTTCCATCAAAACTCTTATGTGCTGGGATAGTTACCAATGTGTCGCGAGGGATAGAGACAACATATGCTGCGTCGCGGCTCTTACTAATATGAACTAGCAACATTGTGTCCGAACGTCCGCCAGCTGCTACTGCGGTACTGCCGACACGAAGCGACTTGATCTGTGCCTTAGTGAGGCCTTCACGACTATCGGAGCCGACAACAAGATAGTTAAGTGCTGTCGAAGTTTTCTCTGGTCGATTCTTAAGGGCACCAAATACATCGATGCGAGAAATTTGACCGCTTACTTGACCTAATCCGAGCCACGACAGCGATGCAATAAGGACAACACCCACCGAGAGTGATGTAATTATCCGAATTGCGCGAGAAGATTTCACATCCGTAGGGTACTTGGACGATAGCGTGGAGGGGTTATGGCGACACCGACACAAGAGTTATTTGGCTCACCGCATCCATCCATTAGCGTGATTCTTCCTGTCCTCAATGAAGAGCCTCATCTTGAAGGCGCTGTGAGTTCGATTCTTTCTCAGAAATATCTAGGTTCTATCGAAGTCATTCTTGCGCTAGGCCCTTCACGTGATCACACAAATGAAATAGCTCGACAACTTTCGCAGAAGGATTCTCGAGTCAAAATTGTTGATAATCCGACGGGCCGTACCGCGACAGGGCTTAATTTGGCCTTGCATGCATCACACAGTCCAGTAGTAGTTCGAGTAGATGGACATGCACAAATTCCCGATGATTATCTTGCACTTGTTGTAGAAATTCTCAACACAACAGGAGCTGTCAACGTTGGTGGGGTTATGGCTGCTATTGGAACAACTCGATTTGAGAAGGCTGTTGCAGCAGCTATGCGAAGCCCATTCGGTGTGGGAGCCTCGCGTTTTCATACTGGGGGAGAAGCGGGTGTTGTAGATACCGTCTACCTCGGTGCATTCAGACGTGAAGCGCTACTTGCCGTTGGCGGATTTGATGAGCGATTTACCCGAGCACAGGATTGGGAGCTCAACTTTCGGTTGCGTGAAAATGGAGGCGTTATCTACTTTGATCCTCGACTGCACGTGACATATCGTCCACGTTCAACTGTGAAGGCTCTAGCTAAGCAGTATTTTGAATATGGTCGTTGGCGCAGAGTTGTATCTCGTAGACATGTAGGAACTATTAATTATCGCTACCTCGCTCCACCGCTTGCTCTGCTTGGATTTATTTTCTCGCTGATATTTGGATTAGTAATTGCTCCGATTTTTTATCTTCCATCTGCAATTTATCTCGCCTTCCTAATACTTGCATCTCTCAGGATTGCATCCTCAACTGTTGATTTTTTAACGCTTCTTTTAGTTATTCCAACCATGCATTTCTCGTGGGGAGCGGGCTTCATCACTTCCCCCAAGACTCTCGTTCCCTCATCTGATTAACCTTGAGGGCTCTGCGGTAGCCTTTCGCACGTGGATAAGCCAATTGTTATATACGAGCCATATCGTGCCGGCCTTCCGCCGATGCGCGATTACCTGCGCTCACTCTGGGCTCGTCGCACATTTATCGCGGAATTTTCACGGTCAGAACTTAGAGAACAAAATTATGGTTCACTCTTTGGACAGTTGTGGCTAGTTCTAAATCCGCTACTCCTTTCTGGTGTCTATTTCTTATTGATCAATGTCATTGGCGGAAAGAGTGACTCTGCTCGATTTGCCCATCTCACAGCGAGCCTCTTTCTCTTCTATCTGATCGCCAATAGTTTGACGGGCGGAGTGAAAGCAATCACCTCGGGCCAACGTCTCATTCTTAACACTTCTTTTCCGCGCATTATGTTGCCCGTCTCTGCAACAGTTATCGCCCTTTTCAAATTTGTTCCAACTCTTGTAGTTTTCTTTGGGATCCACGCAATTCTTGGGCTCCCATATTCATGGCAGATGTTGTGGGCGCTTCCAATCATTCTGATTGCCATTGTCATGTCACTTGGAATGGCAATCTTAATTTCATGCATCAATGTCTACTTCCGCGATATTTCAAGTATGTTGCCATATCTGACTCGAAGCTTGCTCTATTTATCTCCAGTCCTATATGAAGCAGCCCATATGTCGCAGCGCATTAAGAAGTTTGAGATTGCGAATCCAATCTTCTATCTACTTGATTCCTGGTCACGGGTGATGGTTCATGCACAAGCACCGTCTGGTAAAGGACTCATTCACGCTTCAATCTGCGCGCTCACAATTTTTATCATTGGTACATATTTCTTCTTATCGAGGGAGCGTGATTTCGCTGTCCGACTATAACCACGAACATTCTCCCCACAGCCTTGCTGTCTCGGTGAAAGATCTCGGCCTTACATACACAACATCTATTGATAATAAGCC
>CAIPLJ010000197.1 GCA_903865885.1 uncultured Actinomycetes bacterium
GCCTGCTGTGTCTTCATATCGCCATCCCAGATTGTTTCTGCGAAAGTCACATCAACTGGCTTGTTCTTGCCATATGCCGCACGGAATGCATTGTCGTTTGCGATATTTGGAATGCTCATTACATGAAGCTTTCCATTTGTAAGGCCGGCCTTATCAGCAAATGTTCCTGATGTTGTCTTTGTGCCGACATACATAAAGAGTTGTGAATCAGTAGCTGATCCATCTTCATTACCCATAACTACGGTGTTCTTGCCTGGCTTAAGGTTTGGAATCAAGTTCTCCCATGAAGCAAGACCTACACGTGGAAGATTGATTGCATTTCCATCCATGTCGAATGCAAAGCCGCGAGCGTATCCGCTATCGCCATCTTCTTCGCCAGCTAGGTAGACAGCTCCGTCGTAGCCGTAGGTTGTCCCGCCATCTTTAAATGCGAGACCACCTGCTTGAACGAGAGTTGCAGCACAGAAACGGCTGATGAACTTATCCATACCGAGAGTCTGAGTTGTTGGTGCAGCTCCAACAGGAGATGCCTGGTATGCCTTTGTGTTGTAGTTATAGAAGCTCCACGATGAGATGAAGTCTGATGCCTTAAGGATGCGGTCTCCAGCTGCGTTCAACGTGAACTTAGTGATTGCAGATCCGAGAATTGGCTTCCTTCCATTTTGAGCCTTCTCAAAAGTTCCGATTGGAGCATATGAAGGAACCTCGTGGCTTGAAAGCAGCGTGATTGTTCCATCTGCATTGCGGTACGCGCCCATGCCATCTGGGATGCCTTTAATAGTAAAGCCAGAGATTGTGTCACCTGCATAGGCAAGTGGCTTAATAGTTGCTGCGCTTGTAGAAGCAATAATATATTCAGGTTTTGTCAGAGCAGAGTTAGCGACAGCGGTTCCGGCAATCAAAGTTGCGATTGAGAATCCCGCGGCTACTTTGTAGCGAGTTTTCATATTATTCCTATTCACTAGTTATACCGTTGATTTGGACACTTGGGTTTTGCCCATTGCGAGCAGTCTGCGGGTTGCCCAGTTACGGCAAGGAATACTCCGATAAAAGTTTGGACAAACATTTGCCCTTAACTTCAGACTCTAATTAACCTCAAGTTCACTTTGGGGATTTATCTTTGGGCGATGATAGGTGTGACGCGCAGAATTCTTGGGATGACTTTTCTATCCAGCTTAGCGATGACTATTTTTCCTGGGTTAGCATTTGCGGGACCACCAACAAAATGTCGCACTCTTGGTCAAACAACAACTTACAACGGCAAACTTTTTACCTGCGTTAAAGCTAAGAGCAAAGGGAAAACAATCCTTGCTTGGGATTCAGGAAAGATTATTCCGACTCCATCGCCCAGCGCCACACAGAGCCCAACGCCTTCGCCTTCGCCTACGCCTACCAAAACACCTGAGCGGATTATCGTTAACAAGATCGATATTCCGATTGCGAAATCTTCAGAAGTCCCGAATAACTCAACTAGTTCGTTTACTGCCAAAAACCGTTATGGAAATATCACCAGTTACTTTATCGTCCGAGGTCCAGAGGGACTCATTGGAATGAATGCCACCTGCACGCATAGTGGATGCACCGTTAAACAAGCGAGTGAAGGATTGCTCTGCCCTTGTCATAGTGCGCTATTCGATCCCAATAATGGTGCGGTCCTACGCGGTCCAGCGTCATATCCGCTAGATCGAGTACCAGTGCGAGAAGAAAATGGAACCATTTATCTGACTGATTGAAATTTTGGCGCCGGTATAAAGAAGAAAAGCCTCCGGTGTGAAAGGCACCGAAGGCCTAACTCGTGCGCGCGAAGGGATTCGAACCCCTAACCTTCTGATCCGTAGTTTCTCTTCACGCTGGTCTCAACGTATCTCTAAGTATCTAGTTCTTCGTTCTTTTGCCGCAATTAAGCGTGGAGATGCTCTCACTGGTTCTCCAAGTTTCAGGCTTAATCTGTGTGATTGAAAGCAATTTGAAAGCAAAGAATTTAAGC
>CAIPLJ010000198.1 GCA_903865885.1 uncultured Actinomycetes bacterium
ATAATCCACCAGTCTTTCCACCTAAGTGTGGCCCCATAGTGTCGAGATTGATAACCATTCCTAAAACGGTGTTGATCAAGGCCAGCGCATCTGCACCTGCATCTACAACTCCACGGGCAATCGATGAAAGGTCAGTAACATCAGGTGAGAGCTTTGCAATGATGGGGAGTTCGCCACCAATTGTCTTGCGCACACCATCGATAACGCGACGAGATGCATCTGGGTCACATGCAAAGACCAACCCGCGATTTTCCACATTGGGACATGAAATATTTACTTCGACGGCGCTTAGGCCAGATACAGAACGCAACTTACGAGCAAGAGTTGAATACTCCTCGATCGTTTCACCAGCTATGGAGACAATCACGCGGGCTTTCTGTTCAAGTAGCCATGGAACATCGTTCGCTAAGAAGGAATCTATTCCTGGTCCTTGTAGACCAATTGAATTGAGCATCCCAGATGGTGTCTCGGCCATACGTGGAGTTGGTCGACCATGTCGAGGCTTCGACATCACTGATTTGGTAACAACTGCTCCGATATCTTTGAGTGGAAAGAATTGAGCAAGCTCTTTTCCACTACTTGCGCAACCACTCGCCGTAAATATCGGGGTAGGAAACCATGCATTACCTAAGGTTGTTGAGAGATCTACCGGAAGAGTCATTGGGAAACCTCGGGCACGCTGCCAACGAGATCCCAGCGGACATGTGAGCCATCCATGACTGGTCCATCAATACATGAGCGCAACATTGAGGTAGTTCCATCAGAGTTTCTTACCGGCAAGACACAGGTCATGCAAATTCCAATACCGCAGGCCATAGCTTCTTCTACTGCGCATTGGTGGATAACTTCTGTATCCGCTACTAGCGCAGTGATCGCGGCGAGCATCGCCATCGGTCCACATGAATAAATAACATCTATCCCGCGCTGCTGCACAATATCGAGAAGGGATTCAGTAACACGACCTGTCTCGCCCATCGAACCATCTTCGGTATAGATGCGTAGTGAATTGACAGAACGCTTGCCCTCCATAGGTGCATAAATTTTGCTTCCGACGCTTGCACCGAGCAACATATCGACCTTACAGCCGCGAGTCTTGAGAACATCAGCTAAACCGAAGAGAGGTGCGGAACCGTATCCACCGCCAATGAGAAGTGCATTGATTGGTTCAGTAGGAATTCCAAATGCGGTTCCGAGCGGTGCAACGATATCGAGCTCGGTACCTTCACTCTGCGCACATAACCACTTACTTCCAGAACCGTGAGGGGCAACTATTAACTCCATAGTTCCGCCATATTGAGAACTTTCAGATACTCGAGAGATTGCAAATGCACGACGCAAAATCATCTTCGATGTATCGCCACCAACGCTTATTGCTACAAAGTTTCCAGGGCGACAGTTCTTTACGATATCACCAACATTAAGCAATATCTGGTGATAGGCACCAACGCGTTTATTCGAAAGTATCGTCACTATCTCTTGAACGGCGTTCTTATTAATTGTTGCCATTAGCGTTTAA
>CAIPLJ010000199.1 GCA_903865885.1 uncultured Actinomycetes bacterium
CAAGTGCTAATTGCACAACGCCCAACGCTTAGCGAAGAAGTAATTTCCGAGAACCGCTCACGTTTCATCATTGAACCGCTTGAGCCAGGTTTCGGCTACACACTCGGCAACTCAATGCGCCGTACCCTGCTTTCATCTATTCCAGGTGCAGCAGTGACAAGCATTCGCGTTGCTGGAGCTCTCCACGAGTTCACAACACTTGAAGGTGTAAAGGAAGACCTCACAGATATCGTCTTGAACATTAAGAACCTTGTTCTTTCAAGCGATAACGATGAGCCTTCAGTTATCTACATCCGCAAGTCAGGTGCAGGTGCTGTCACAGGTGCTGATATTGCAGTTCCAAGTGGCGTAGAAGTTCACAACCCTGAACTCCACATCGCAACACTGAACGGCAAGGCAAAACTTGAAATCGAACTTACAGTCGAGCGCGGTCGCGGTTACGTGACAGCAGTTCAGAACAAGCAAGCTGGAGCAGAGATTGGTCGCATTCCTGTTGACTCAATCTATTCACCAGTTTTGAAGGTTACATACAAGGTCGAGGCGACTCGTGTAGAACAGCGCACAGACTTCGATCGTCTCGTTGTTGATGTTGAAACAAAGCCATCAATGAAGCCACGCGATGCAGTTGCATCAGCTGGAAAGACACTTGTCGAACTCTTCGGTCTTGCACGCGAACTCAATCTTGATGCTGAAGGTATCGAGATGGGGCCATCTGTTATGGATGCTGCTCTTGCTGCAGATCTTGCTCTTCCAATCGAAGATCTCGATCTCACAGTTCGTTCATACAACTGCTTGAAGCGCGAAGGCATTCACACAGTTGGAGAGCTCGTCAACCGTTCAGAGGCTGACTTGCTTGATATCCGTAACTTTGGATCTAAGTCAATCGACGAGATCAAGGCGAAGCTTGTATCAATGGGAATGTCTCTTAAGGACAGCCCAGCAGGTTTCGATCCATCACAACACCAGAACTACAACGTGTCAGATGAAGACTTCGCTGACGCAGATCAGGCATAAGGGAGAAGACAATGCCAAAGCCAACTAAAGGCCCACGTTTGGGTTCAGGCCCATCACACGAGCGCTTGATTCTTCGTACTCTTGCTGAACAGTTGTTCGAGCACGGAAAGATCACAACAACAGAGGCAAAGGCGAAGCGACTTCGTCCACTTGCTGAAAAGTTGATCACCTTCGGTAAGAAGGGCGATCTACCAGCTCGTCGTCAAGTGATGGCACGTATTGCTAACAAGAGCGTTGTTCACAACCTCTTTACAGTAATCGCTCCAACATTTGCGAACCGCGAAGGTGGATATACACGTATTACAAAGATCGGTCCACGTAAGGGCGATAACGCTCCTATGGCAGTGATCGAACTCGTAACAGAGAAGTAATCAGTACGTTCAAATAGCGTAATTCTTATGGCCAAACCCACTCTCTATCCCGAGAGTGGGTTTCGTCGTTTACGCCTTGATATCGCCTACGACGGCACCAACTTCTATGGGTGGGGCGCACAACCAGATCGTCGAACACTGCAAGATCTCGTTGAAGAAGCTATTTCGCGAATATCGCGAGTAGATACAGAGTCCATAGTTGCAGGCCGCACAGATGCCGGAGTACATGCAACAGGTCAGGTAATCCACGTTGATGTTCCCGATGCTATGTTCGATGGAGAACTCACCTACAAGGATTTTCGATATAAACTCAATCGTATTCTCGATGAAGATGTGCGCATCATGGCTATCACCGATGCACCCGCAGGCTTTCATGCACGTTTTTCTGCACTTCGCCGCCACTATGTCTACAAACTCATCGATAACAACGATGTAATCCCTCCACTTACTCGCCACGATGTTGCATCGTGGTATCGCCCTCTCAATGTTGACCGTATGAATGAAGCGAGCAAGCTGGTCATCGGCCATCACGACTTCGCCGCATTCTGTAAATTCCGAGAAGGCAGCACAACGATTCGCTCACTAGAAAAGTACGAGTGGAAGCGCACCGACGATGGCTTACTTGTTGCCGATGTCGTCGCCGATGCATTCTGCTACTCCATGGTGCGCAATCTTGTGGGCGCAGTTGTCTGCGTTGCCGATGGTCGAAAAGAACCAAGTTGGATGGCAGAGTTATTGGCCAATAAAGAGCGAGTTTCGGATTCATTGGTATTTCCAGCCCGTGGCCTGACTCTCATTCACGTGGATTATCCAAGTGATGATCAGCTCCTAGAACGGGCAAAAATCACTGTTTCTAAGCGTGGGTAAGGGCTGATCTACCCGAATTAGCCGATTTGGCTCGGGCCTAGAAGGGCGGGTAAAGTAGCACCCCTGCGCCAGCAAGGCGCGAGATGTAAGTCCCTAAGTTCAATTGATAAAGAAGAAGGTAATAAAGCATGCGTACATATAGCCCTAAGGCAGGAGACGTCGTCCGTAAGTGGCACGTCATCGATGCACAAGATGTTGTGCTCGGTCGTCTTGCAACACATGCTGCTGTTCTTCTTCGTGGAAAGCACAAAGCAACATTTGCACCACACATGGATATGGGTGACTTCGTAGTCATCATCAATGCAGAGAAGATTGCACTCTCTGGAACAAAGGCAACAACAAAGTTTGCACACCACCACTCAGGTTTCCCAGGCGGTCTTACATCGACTGTCTACGGCGAACTTATCGAGAAGCACCCAACACGCGCTGTTGAAAAGGCGATCAAGGGAATGCTTCCAAAGAACCGTCTTGGTGCGCAGGTAGCATCAAAGCTCAAGGTCTACGCAGGTCCAGAGCATCCACACGGCGCACAGGCACCAACACCATATGTATTCACTCAAGTTTCTCAAGTAGCGAAGTAAGGGATAAGAAAAAGATATGTCAGATACAACTTTCAACGAAATCGACGAGACAGAGACACCTACTTCTTACTCTTCATCAACTCCAGCAGCAGCAACTAACCGCAAGGCAATCACAGCACCAGGTGCTGGTACAGGTCGCCGTAAGGAAGCAGTTGCTCGCGTTCGCTTAGTACCGGGTACAGGTCGCTGGGTTGTTAACGGCAAGACTCTCGAAGGTTATTTCCCAAATAAGGTTCACCAGCAATTGGTATCAGAGCCATTTCGCACAGTAGGTGCTGAAAATACATACGATGTATTTGCACGCATCAACGGTGGTGGAGTTTCCGGTCAAGCTGGAGCACTACGCCTTGGCGTTGCTCGTTCACTCAACGAGATCGACACAGAGGCAAACCGTCCAGCTCTTAAGAAGGCTGGCTTCCTCAAGCGCGATGCTCGCGTTATCGAACGTAAGAAGTACGGCCTGAAGAAGGCGCGTAAGCGTTCACAGTACTCAAAGCGTTAATTCTTTTTATCTCGAAATCCCGTTTGTTCCTGCAGTAAAGAGGAGTTATGTATGGCTCTCTTTGGAACAGATGGGATTCGTGGTTTAGCAAACAGTGAAACTCTTACAGCCGAAATTGCTGTCGATGTTGCAGTAGCAGCAGCTCATATTCTCGTCGAATCATCGTCTAACAAGGGCAAGCGGCCTCGTGCAATCGTCGGTCAAGATTCACGCGCATCAGGAGAATTCCTCGAGGCAGCAGTAGCTGCAGGTCTTGCAAGTGCAGGCGTTGATGTCTATCGCGTAGGTGTTCTACCAACTCCGGCGATTGCATATCTTGTTGCAGAATCCGGTGCAGATCTCGGCGTCATGATCTCTGCATCCCACAATCCAATGCCTGATAACGGAATCAAATTATTCTCACGTGGTGGTGGAAAGCTCGATGATGCAATCGAGGCAGCGATTGAAAAGCGTATGGGCGAGCCATGGACAAGGCCAACAGGTCGCGCCGTCGGTCGCATTACCTTTGATGAAAGCGCTAGCGCTCGCTATCTCGAACATTTACTTTCATCAGTTTCAACATCACTTAAGGGCCTAAAAATTGTTCTTGATTGTGCCAATGGCGCTTCATCTGTCGTTGGACCACGTGCATATGAAAAGGCTGGAGCGACAGTGATCGCTATTCATCACACACCTGATGGATGGAATATCAATGAGAACTGTGGATCTACCCACCTGGAAGATTTACAAGCACGTGTAGTTAAAGAAGGCGCAGACTTCGGAATCGCACACGATGGCGATGCAGATCGCTGTCTTGCTGTTGATGCTAAAGGAAATATCATCGATGGCGATGCAATCATGACAATTCTTGCGCGAGGATTTAAAGAGCGCGGAGCGCTGAAGTCGAACACGATCGTCGGCACAGTCATGAGCAATCTTGGATTTATGCATGCAATGAAAGAATCAGGTATTGAGGTAATCACTACTGCAGTAGGTGATCGCTATGTTCTTGAGAAGATGCTCGAAGGAGATTTCTCATTGGGCGGCGAGCAATCTGGCCACTTGATTATGCGCGAGTTCGCAAATACCGGAGATGGAATACTCACAGCACTTCAACTTGCTCAAGAAGTTGTGCGCACTAAGAAATCTCTTGCAGATCTTGCTGCAACGATGAAGCGTTTTCCTCAAGTCCTCATTAACGTTCCTAATGTTGCAAAAGAGAAGCTCTCGACATCGCAAGCAATCACTGATGCAGTTGCAATGGCCGAATCATCACTTGGCGATTCTGGCCGTGTCTTGCTGCGTGCATCGGGCACTGAACCACTCATTAGAGTCATGGTTGAAGCCTCGAGTGATAACCTTGCACAAGAAATTGCAGCATCACTTGCTGCAGTTGTTAAGGCAGAACTGGGGAACTAATTCGTGTGCGGAATCGTGGGTTACACAGGTCCACAATCTGCATTCACGCCTATCGTCGAAGGTCTACGTCGACTTGAATATCGTGGATATGACTCCGCAGGAATCGCACTCGGTACCGGCACATCTCTCTTTGTAGAAAAACGTGCAGGCAAACTTTCAAATCTTGAGGCAGCACTTCCTGCAAACCTTCCCACCGTTCACTCTGGAATCGGCCACACTCGCTGGGCAACACATGGCGGACCCACAGATCGCAATGCACATCCGCATTTAGATAATGAGGGCAAGCTCGCGGTCATTCACAATGGCATTATTGAAAATTACGCCGAACTCAAAGCCGAACTTGAAAAGCGCGGCCACAAATTTGAATCTGAGACAGATACTGAATCTGTAGCTCACTTACTCTCCGATCTTCGTAAGGAACATAACGGCGACCTCACTGCAGCAATGCGCGCTGCTGTAGAGCGCTTGCGCGGTTCATTCACACTTCTTGCAATCCATGCCGATGCACCCCAGACCATTGTTGGCGTGCGTCGCAACTCACCTTTGGTTGCAGGTCTTGGCGATGGCGAGAACTTCCTTGCATCAGATGTTGCTGCATTTATCGATTACACAAAGCGCGCTGTCGAACTTGGACAAGATGAAGTTGTCACAATCAATCCCGATGGGATTTCAATCTGCAATCTTGATGGAAAGGCGCTGCCGCTGAAGGAGTACGAAATTACATGGGATGCAGCAGCTGCCCAAAAGGGCGGCTTTGCGCACTTCATGCTAAAAGAAATCTTCGATCAACCTAAGGCGATTGCAGATACCTTGATTGGTCGCCTGAGCGATAACGACCAAGTTCTACTCGATGAACTACATATGAGCGATGATGAAATCAAAAAAATTAAACGAATTTCGGTCATTGCCTGTGGCACTGCATATCACGCAGGAATGGTTGCAAAGTATGCAATCGAAAAGTGGGCGAAGATCCCAGTCGATGTTGAGATTGCCTCTGAATACCGCTATCGCGACCCTATTGTTGATAAAGATTCACTCGTCATTGCAATATCGCAATCAGGTGAAACCATGGATCTTCTTATGGCTGTGCGCCATGCCAAAGCTAATGGCGCTCGAGTACTAGCTGTCTGTAATACAAACTCTTCAACAATTCCACGCGAATCAGATGCTGTTTTGTATACACATGCTGGCCCAGAGATTGCCGTGGCATCGACAAAGGCATTTCTCACACAAATCGTTGCGGTCTATCTCATCGGGCTTAAGTTATCTCAAGTCCGCGGCACGCTTACTGATTCACAAGTTAAAGGCCTCTATAACGAGATGCTCGAGCTTCCAGGAAAAGTTGAACAAATTCTTGAAACCATCGAGCCGCTTCGCGAGCTGACTCGTAAATTCGTTAAGAACAACACTGTGCTCTTTCTCGGTCGTGGAATCGAATATCCGGTTGCACTTGAAGGTGCTCTTAAACTCAAAGAGCTTGCTTATATCCACGCCGAAGGATTTGCAGGCGGTGAACTCAAGCACGGTCCAATCGCGCTAATTGAAGAAGGCACTGCAGTGATTGCAATCTTGCCGACAGCCGACGAGCATCAACTCGATGAGAAGATGCTGAGCAATATTCAAGAAGTGAAAGCACGTGGTGCACGAGTAGTCGTTATTGCGCCTGAAGGCGCTGAAGTAATTGGCGCAGAACACATTATTCGAATCCCCGTTGCTTCACCGCTCTTCCAACCAGTTCTAGCAACAGTTCCACTTCAAGTATTTGCCTACGAAATTGCAGTGGCACGTGGAACTGATGTTGATCAACCACGTAACCTCGCTAAATCTGTCACAGTCGAATAAAGATGATCGCTTCAGTAGATCCACGCAAGCAACAGATGCGCCGTGCGCTCAACTGGTCTGCATGGCTATTTACCGGCTACCTATTTACTACATACATAGTTCTTACAGATGGCTTCCTTGTACGAATTGATCGCCACCTTAATAACCTACATCATCCGCGTTTTCATGGCCTTTCATACTTCATTATTCGCCGACTTGATGACCTCGGTCTTCGAAGTGTTTCAGGAATTTCACTCATCATCATCGGCCTCTATATTGCAATTCGATTTAAGACATGGCGCCCAGTTAATTTAGGTCTCTTAGCATTCATTGCATTGAATGCAGTAGTTGGTGCATTTAAATATGCGCTCGGCCGCACTAAACCACGTCTAGGTCTCGATATTTTGCATGCAGGTGGAATGTCATATCCCAGCGGGCATGCATCAAATGCA
>CAIPLJ010000200.1 GCA_903865885.1 uncultured Actinomycetes bacterium
ACAATTGGTGTTGTAACAAAGCCGTTCTCATTTGAAGGAAAGATTCGTACGCGTCAAGCAGATGAAGGAATCGAACTTCTTCGCGAGCAAGTAGATACTCTTATTGTTATTCCAAATGATCGACTCCTTGCAATCTCAGATCGATCTATTACTGCAGTAGATGCATTTAAGAGTGCGGATCAAGTTCTTCTCTCTGGCGTACAAGGAATTACTGAAATCATTACACAACCAGGACTTATCAACCTTGACTTCGCAGATGTTAAAACGGTCATGACTGATGCAGGTTCTGCTCTTATGGGTATTGGTTCAGCGCGTGGTGAAAACCGTGCAACTCGCGCAGCAGAACTTGCAATCTCTAGTCCACTTCTTGAAGCATCTATCGATGGTGCCATGGGTGTACTTCTCTCTGTCGCTGGTGGTTCAGATCTTGGTCTCTTTGAAATCAATGAGGCATGCGAACTTGTTCAGTCTGCAGCCCATCCCGATGCTCGCATCATCTTCGGTACCACTATCGATGATGCTCTGGGCGATGAAGTTCGTATCACTGTCATCGCTGCTGGTTTTGCAGGTGGCGAACCTAAGAAAGTTGATATGCCGGTAATTAATGCAAATACGCTCGGTGGCAATGCAGATCCCATCCCATCCAACGATCCACTCTCAGTTGCCCTCGATCTTGATTCATCATCACCGCGTAAGCGCGTTACATTCGAAGAGCTCATCTCTGAAGATGAAATTGATGTTCCAGATTTCATGAAGTAACAGACCAACCTTTCAATGAAGTACCGCTTTACCAATCGCACCGGGGGCTCGAGCACCGGTGCTTTTGCATCTCTCAACCTTGGTCTGCATGTCAGCGATGAACCATCAATTGTCTTAGCGAATCGCGCTCTCCTGGTGCATGATGTTGGACCCATTCAATATATGAACCAGGTGCATGGCAATCGCATTGCAATTATTGAATCTGTGACAGATGAAGACCCCACTGCAGATGCGCTCGTCACTGGGATTCCAGGAATTTCACTGGCGGTACAGGTTGCAGATTGCATTCCATTGTTATTGCACTCAGCAGAATCTGTGGCAGCGGTGCACGTGGGTCGCAAGGGGCTTGTCAATGGAGTAACCCTTAAGACGCTCGAGGTCATGAGAGATATGGGATCTACAGATATAAGAGCAATCATTGGGCCTTCAATCTGCGGCCCCTGCTATGAAGTCTCACAAGAGATTTATGATGAAGTAATTGTGCTGCATCCAGAAGCTGCATCTATGACAGCGCGCGGCACAGTCTCACTTGATCTTCCTGCCGCACTGCGAGCAGTACTCACAGTTCAAGGCGTTGAAGTTCTGAATGAGTTTTCCTGCACTGTCGAAAATTCAGAACTTTACTCATATCGCCGAGATGGAGTTACAGGTCGACAAGCTGGGATAATTTCTCTATGAGCCGTCGCGAAGAACTTGCCGAGCGACTTGGCCATGTGCAGAGCAAGATTTCCCGATCTGATGTCACACTGATTGTGGTCACTAAGACCTATCCCGCCAGTGATGTGCAAATTCTTCACGAACTTGGTGTCCGTAACTTTGGCGAAAACCGAAGCGAAGAGGGTGCTGAAAAGTCAGCGATAGTTGGCGCCACATGGCACTTTCAGGGCGGAATACAGAGCCGTAAATTGCGAGACATTGCATTGTGGGCAGATGTCATACATTCACTGGATAACTCAGGACATATCTCCAAACTTGAATCAGCTACGCAGAAATCAATGGATGTATTTCTGCAGCTCTCACTAGATGGCGATCCATCACGTGGGGGAGTAATCGAGTCCGAACTCGCAGTTCTGGCAGATCAGGTATTGGCAACGGCCAATCTGAAGTTACTGGGACTTATGTGCGTCCCACCGGTGGATGCTGATCCTCGGAAAGCTTTTATCGAAATCTCGCAGATCCATCGCAGATTTATCAGCCGATATCCAGGGGCATCATCGTTATCGGCAGGGATGTCTGGCGATTATGAAATTGCGATGGATTGCGGTGCGACACATATTCGCGTTGGGAGCTCAATCCTCGGCCCACGCGCCCCTCACGAGTAGCCTTGTCGTATGTCAGCACTTAATAAAATGATGGGCTTCCTTGGCCTCGTCGATACAGATGAAGAGACCATAGTTTCCGAAGTTCCAGCTCGTGCCGCAGTTGCTCGACCAGCACGCGAACGTACCGGTGTCACAGTTCTTGGATCACATCAATCATCCGCGTCACAACCTGCGTTGATGGAAGATGCAGCACCTTCATACAACATCATGACTTTGCAACCTCGTTCATATTCAGAAGCTCGAAAAGTTGGCGAGTACTTCCGTGAAGGAAATCCGGTCATCATCAATCTTGATGATATGGAAGAGAGCGAACGTAAGCGTCTCGTTGACTTTGCAAGTGGACTTGTATTTGGACTCAATGGACGTATCGAGCGAATTAGCCTCAAAGTTTTCTTGCTCTCACCGGCAAACGTTAATGTGAGCAATGAAGAGAAGACTGCTGCTCAGGCAACATTCTTTAATCAGAGCTGATTAGTTCATAATGCTTGCATCAATTCTTATCCAGATTCTTGCGCTCTTTAAGCTTGCACTCTTCGCCCGAATTATCATTGATTACATACGTATGTTTGCGCGCAATTGGCGCCCTAACGCAATCTTCTTAGCAATCTTTGAATTCATCTATTCGATCACCGATAAACCAATGCGTTTTGTGCAACGCTTTATTCCACCACTTCGCATCGGTGGAGTCGCGCTCGATCTCTCATTTATCGTCGTGCTGATTGCAATCAATGTTGCTCAGGGAGCAATCGGCGTTCTTCTCTAAGCTTTAGCTAACAAGACTCCAACGCCAAGTTCATTCTCTTCGATTGCCACGCTTGCATCAAAGTCAAAGCTGGTAGCAAGAACTTCATCTGAGATATGTGTAGCGTTCTGGGAGATAGTTTCTGCAAGCTCCTTGGGAGAGTTCCAACGAACAGAGATACGGTCTGAAATTTCAAAGCCATCGCTCTTGCGTCGCTCTTGAATA